>NZ_JBSGHG010000008.1:0-210829 GCF_053604275.1 Streptomyces sp. NPDC004051
CTGACCACTGCTCGTCTGAAAGATCCCCTCGCCCCACACCGAGATCATCACGACGCAGAACAAGGGGATCCAGGCACTTTCAAAACACGCCCTAGCCCCTGCCGTCGAAGTAGTCGGGGTAGTCGGGCTGCGTCTGCACGTTGAGCTCGCGCAGCCGGATCCTCTTGGCCGGGTCCGTGCGCCGGTCGTCGATCCTCAGCACGTCGAGGCCCTTGGCGATGTCGTTCGAGTAGATGTGCCCGTTGTAGTAGTACGCCGACCAGGAGCCGCCGGTGACGACCCGGTCGGTGGCCAGCGGACCCCGCTCGAAGTAGGCGATCTCCTTCGGCTTCGAGGAGTCGGTGAAGTCCCAGACGGAGACGCCGCCCTGGTACCAGGCCTGGACCATGAGGTCCTTGCCCTTGACCGGGATCAGCGAGCCGTTGTGGGCCACGCAGTTCTCGGTGTCCGCCTGGTGACGGGGGATCTTGAAGTAGCTGCGGAAGACGAGTCGGCGCGTGTCGCCCTTGCCGACGATGTCGTAGACGCCGTTCGCGCCCCGGTCCGGTCCGACGGCCGCGTTGCAGGTGGCGGCGCCACCGCCGCCGAGCTCGTCGGTGAACACGACCTTGTCGGCCCGCTGGTTGAAGGTCGCCGAGTGCCAGAAGGCGAAGTTGACGTTGTCCTGCACCCGGTCGATCACCTTGGGGCGCTCGGGGTTCTTGATGGAGAACAGGATGCCGTCGCCCATGCAGGCGCCGGCGGCTAGGTCCTCGGACGGCAGCACGGTGATGTCGTGGCAGCCCGTGGTCTTGGAGACGCCCGGGTTGGTGGGCGCGCCCGGGTTCCCGCCGCCGTCCGGCCCCTCACCGGGGAACAGCACCGGGAACCCGACCACCGCCGCCCTGTGCGGGGCCTTGCGCGGCACCTTGATGACGGAGATGCCGTCGTGCGGCGGTTGGCAGTCGGGGTAGGCGGCGTTCGGCGAGTACGAGGAGACGTAGACGTAGACGTTCTTGCGCTCGGGCACCAGCGTGTGGGTGTGCGAGCCGCAGGCGGTCTCGACGGCCGCGACGTAGCGCGGGTTCCGCTTGTCGCTGATGTCGAAGACCTTCATGCCCTCCCACGAGGACTTCTCGGTCGCCGGCTGCGTGGTGCTGTTGCAACTGCTGTCGCTGCGCGAGGAGTCGGTGGAGAGGAACAGCAGGTCACCGGAGACGGAGATGTCGTTCTGGGAGCCGGGGCACAGCACCTGGGCCACCGTCCTCGGTGACTTCGGGTTGCTGATGTCGAAGATGCGGAAGCCGTCGTAGTTGCCCGCGAAGGCGTACCGGCCCTGGAACGCCAGGTCCGAGTTGGTGCCGGCCAGCGCGTCCTTGGGGATGTTGGCCACGTGCCGGATGTTGCCGGAGTGGACGACCTCGTCCTGGGCGGGTATCTCGCCGCTCTCGATGGCCTCACGCGCCTCGGCCTGCGCGCTTCGGGAGATCTCTTTCGGGGCGGTCGGCTCGTCCCCGGGGTCGGGGATCGCCGCGGCCGGCGCGGCGGTGAGCAGCGCGGCCAGCAGCCCCCCGGCCGCTGCGGCAACTCCCAGCCGTCTGCGCCGGGTTCGGGGGTCTCTCAACAGGATCACTGTCTTTCCTCCCTTGTACCGTTCGGCTCGGAACGGGCGGTGCACCGGCAGTATCGTCCTGGCCATGGACATAACAACAGTGGGCAACGCGCCTGTGACGAAGTTTTCCGATCACTGCCGCGTGGAAGCGTGCCAGGACAGTCGTCGGCACTCACGAGGTGTCCCGCAGCCCTCCTTCGGAGGGGTGCCCCAGCCACAGGAGGTCCCGTGCTCTTCCGCCGCGTGTCACGCGTGTCCGTCGCCGCGACCGGGCTGACCGCCCTGGCCGTACTCGGGCTCGCGGGCTGCGACTCCGGCACGGACGACGCCGAGTCGGCTGCGACCGGCGGGCCTTCGGTGATCGCACCGGGCGAGCCCGGAGAGCCGAACCGGACGCTGTCGGCGGCGGAGGCCGCACAGCAGCGCGCCGAGGACGACTCCCCCAACTCCGCGGACGTCTCCTACACCCGCATGATGATCGAGCACCACTCCCAGGCCCTGGAGATGACCGAACTCGTCCCGGACCGCGCCGAGTCGCCGAAGATCGTCAAGCTGGCCGAGCGGATCACGGCCGCGCAGCAGCCGGAGATCAAGGCGATGGAGGGCTGGCTGACGACGCACGGGAAGACCGAGAAGGCCGAGAAGAGCGACGGGCACGACCACGACCACGCGGCGATGCCCGGGATGGCGACCCCGGCCCAGCTCAAGAACCTGCGCGCGGCCGAGGGGAAGGCCTTCGACCAGCTCTTCCTCACGCTGATGATCACCCATCACGAGGGGGCGATCACCATGGCCACGGATGTGAAGGCGCAGGGCAACAACATCCAGATCGAGGAGATGGCCGACGACGTGGTCGCCCAGCAGACGAGCGAGATCACGCGGATGCGCGACCTCCTGTGACGCCCGCGCCGGGACCGTTCACCGCCGGGCGTGACGCGGGGTCAGCAGGCCCGCGTCACGTGCCCGGCCGATGACCCGCAGCGCCCCGCGCCGGCTGTATCCGGTCGCGCACATCACGGCGAGCACCGGGTCGGCGCCCTCCTCCTGGGCCGCGCGGTACTCCCGCGCCACGAAACGCCTCCCCACGGGCCCCTGCGGTCCGACCAGGCGGGTCCGCCGCTCCCCCGTACCGGACGGGACACCGGCGGCCGGTTCGTCCTCGACGCCGCAGGCCCGCGCGAGCGGCCCCTCGATCCAGTCGGCGAACAGCGCCAAATCCTCCAGCGACAGCGCGGGCCGGGCGCGTACGTCCTCGACGCAGACGCTGTGCCCGGACACCATCGCGAGCGCCTCGACCCCGGCTCCGTCCGCGAAGGTCAGCCGCACGTCGAACCAGCGCGTCGTGTGCTCCCCTTCGCGCACCTCCCAGGCAGGCCGCACGGACACGGCACCGTCCGCCGGAGAACGATCGGAAAGATGAAGAAAGCACTCCTCAAGCACGCCCGCAACGTAATCACGTGAGCACTTTCCCCACGGACGAACACGCACCCCGGCCGATGGACGGCACCCTGACAGCGGAGCGGGCGCCGCTTCGGCCGTGCGGCCGAGGAGGCGGGAAGACACCACCTCACCCCTCTTCAGGAGAATGCGCTCACTGCCGCTGCAGATGGCCGAATAGCTGCCGTACGGGGCGTTGACCAGAAAGCGCTTTCCCTCTACGTTCCGTTCAGCGACGTGAACCTCGGGCGCCCACGGCGCCTCCACGCCTCCACGCCCCCGCGTCGCCGACACCCCCACATCACGACAGAAGGAACCGGAACATGACCTCGGTGACAACACCGCGCGTCCGCGGGCGGGCGCTGACCGGCGCACTGGCCACCCTCGGGCTCTCGGTTGGCATGCTTATGACAGCCGGAGCCTCTCCGGCCGGCGCCGCCACCTGGCCTTCCGCCAACGGCAGCGAGGGCGTCTCCTCCACCATCTCGGTGTCCGGCACCAAGGACTACGGGATGAAGCGCCTCTACGGCACCGGCGCCCTGGGCTCCGGCAGCCAGGACGAGGACCAGGGCCCGATCCTGGAGCTGGCGGACGGCGCGGTCCTGAAGAACGTCATCCTCGGCGCCCCGGCCGCCGACGGCATCCACTGCAAGGGGTCCTGCACGCTGCAGAACGTGTGGTGGGAGGACGTCGGTGAGGACGCGGCGACCTTCAAGGGCAAGTCCTCGTCAGCGGTCTACACCGTCAGCGGCGGCGGGGCGAAGGAAGCCGGCGACAAGGTGTTCCAGTTCAACGGAGCCGGGACGCTGAACGTGTCGAACTTCGCGGTCAAGAACTTCGGGACCTTCGTGCGCTCCTGCGGCAACTGCTCCACGCAGTACAAGCGCACCATCAACCTCAACACGATCGAGGTGAACTGGAAGGGCGGCAGGATCGCCGGGATCAACACCAACTACGGCGACAGCGTGACCCTGCGCAACATCACGGTCGTCGGGGACAGCAGCAAGAAGATCATCCCCTGCCAGAAGTACATCGGCAACAACACCGGCAAGGAGCCCAGCACCAACGGCTCGAACGCCGACGGCACGTACTGCAGGTACGCGTCGTCCGACATCACCTACAAGTAGCCCTCCTCCTCACAACGGCCCCCCACGGTGAGGCGGCGGCCGTACGGAGCGCCCCGCGCGGTGCTCCGTACGGCCGCCGTGTCGTGCCGCGCCCGCCGCCCGCCCCGTCACCGCCCGTCTCGTCCGCGCCGTTCCCGCCCGTCCACGCTCGCGCGGACCTCGCCGACGAGTTCACGCCGGTAGTCGGTGTAGGCGGCCCGCAGCGCCTCGCCCGGCCACTCGGCGGGGAGGAGGGCCGGAGGCAGGACGGGATCGGTGAGCAGGTGGCGTACGACGGCCGCGAAGACGGTGAGCCGGTCGGCGGGGCGGTCGGCGCCGCCGATGTGCGCGAGGAGCGCGCGGGCCGCGCCCGCCCAGGCGTCCAGCGGCCACAGGCTCCCGGCCAGGTCGGCGGCGGGCCGGTCGGGGCGGGCCGTGTAGTGCTGGGCCACCCCGTCGAGGGGCGCGGACAGCGTGCGGTCCAGGTTGGCCGGCCGGAGCCACACGCCCTCGCGGAGTTCGGCGAGCCGAAGGGCGGCCAGCCGGGTGCGCAGCTCCGCCCGCTCGGCGGGACCGCGTCCCGTGGCGGTGATCACCACCATCTCCCAGTCACCGTCCCACGCGCGCGTCCTCGGCCCCACGGCCTCGTCCTGGCGGGTCTGGCGGTCGAGCAACCGGCCGCTGAGGCGGTAGCCGGCACCGGTTTCGGTGCGCACCAGATCGCCGGCGGCCACCATCCGGCTGAGGGCGGCCCGCAGCGTGGAGCCGCCGACGCCGAAGCGCTCCACGAGCCGCCCCAGTTCCCGCGCCGGAAGCTGCGGCGGGTGCGTGCCGAGCAGCAGGCTCAGCACGACCGACCGCGCGGACAGGGGACGCAGCAGCAGGTCACCGGTTCGCTCCGGGTCGTTCATCCGCATGGATCCGTACTGTACGGCGCGCTTCTCGCCCCGCGGCGCACTGCCGGACGCCACGCGTTGCACCATTGCTGCAGCCGCAGAAATAATGCAGCATTCGGCGTATGGCCACGACAACCGCGCACGAGCAGCACGGCACACCCGCCGCCTCCCCCGGGGGACACGCGGCACCGGAGGCACTCGCGGCACCCCGCGGGTACGCCACGCACGACGTCCTGAACCAGCCCCCTCCCCTGGCGCCCTACGACGCCTCCGAGGACACCGCCCTCCTGGAAGGGGTGCGGCGCGAGGGTGCCGGCTGGGCGGAGGAGGATCTGCGGCGGCTCGGCCGGCTGGCCGGCAGCGCCCAGGTTCAGGAGTGGAGCGAACAGGCCAACCGCCACGAGCCCGAACTGCGCACGCACGACCGGTACGGGAACCGGATCGACGAGGTCGAGTTCCATCCGAGCTGGCACCACCTGATGCGCACGGCCGTCGTCGAAGGGCTGGCCGGCGCGCCCTGGGCGGACGACCGGCCCGGCGCCCATGTCGCGCGCACCGCCGGCGGACTCGTGTGGGGGCACACGGACGCGGGGCACGGCTGCCCCACCTCCATGACCTACGCGGCGGTGCCCGCCCTGCGCCGGCAGCCGGAGCTGGCCCGGGTGTACGAGCCCTTGCTGACCGGCCGGGAGTACGAGCCGGGCCTGCGGGTGCCGGGCGAGAAGCGCGGGCTGCTGGCCGGCATGGGGATGACGGAGAAGCAGGGCGGCTCCGACGTCCGGACCAACACCACGAGGGCGACGCCGACCGCGGAGCCCGGTGTGTACACGCTGCACGGGCACAAGTGGTTCACGTCGGCGCCGATGTGCGACGTGTTCCTGGTGCTGGCGCAGGCTCCCGGTGGTCTGTCGTGCTTCCTGCTGCCGCGCGTGCTGCCGGACGGCACGCGCAACACGTTCCGCATCCAGCGACTGAAGGACAAGCTGGGCAACCGGTCCAACGCGTCCTGCGAGCCGGAGTTCGACGGGACCGTCGCCTGGCTGGTCGGCCCGGAGGGGCAGGGTGTGAAGACCATCATCGAGATGGTCAACTGCACCCGGCTGGACTGCGTGATGATGTCGGCGGCGCTGATGCGCAAGACGCTCGTCGAGGCAGGGCACCACGTGCGCCACCGCAGTGCCTTCGGGGCCCGGCTGATCGACCAGCCGCTGATGCGCAACGTGCTGGCCGACCTCGCCCTGGAGTCGGAGGCCGCGACGGCGCTGACCCTGCGGCTCGCCGGGGCGGCCGACCGCGCGGTGCGCGGGGACGCGCAGGAGGCCGCGTTCCGCCGGATCGCGACCGCCGTGGGCAAGTACTGGGTCACCAAACGGGGCCCGGCCTTCACCGCCGAGGCCCTGGAGTGCCTGGGCGGCAACGGCTACGTCGAGGAGTCGGGCATGCCCCGGCACTACCGTGAGGCCCCGCTGCTGTCGATCTGGGAGGGGTCGGGCAACGTCAACGCCCTCGATGTGCTGAGGGCGCTGGGCCGGGACACGGCCACGGCGCAGGCGTTCTTCGCCGAACTCGCGCTCAGCCGCGGGGCGGACGCCCGGCTGGACGCGGCCGTGAGCCGGCTCGAGGGCCGTCTGGCGGAGGGTGCGCAGGCGGGGGCCCGGCGGCTGGTCGAGCAGTTGGCCCTGGTCCTCCAGGGCTCCCTGCTGGTCCGGCACGCCCCGTCCGCGGTAGCCGACGCCTTCTGTGCGACGCGGCTCGGCGGTGACTGGGGGCACGCCTTCGGCACGCTGCCCGAGGGGGCCGGTCTGGACTCGATCGTGGACCGCGCGCTTCCGGCCCCGTAGGCCGCCGCACCGGTCCGACCTGCGACGACGCCTGATCCAAAAGTGACTGTCAGTGGTGGGGTGCACACTGGCCGGTGTCCAAAACGGATGCGTCGACGAAGGCGTCGGCGACGTCGCGGAGGTGATCGGCATGACCGAGGTACTGCTCGCGGTGGGCACCCGCAAAGGCCTGTTCATCGGGCGCCGGCGGGGTGGCGTCTGGGAGTTCGACGGCAGCCCCTGCTTCAACGCCCAGGCGGTGTACTCGATCGCCGTCGACACCCGGGGCGCGGTCCCCCGGCTGCTGGTCGGCGGGGACAGCGCGCACTGGGGTCCGTCCGTGTTCCACTCCGACGACCTGGGCCGCACCTGGACCGAACCGGCGCGGCCCGCCGTCAGGTTCCCCAAGGACACGGGGGCGTCGCTGGAGCGGGTCTGGCAGCTTCATCCGGCCGCGGCGGAGCCCGACGTGGTGTACGCGGGCACGGAACCGGCCGCGCTCTACCGCTCGGAGGACCGCGGGGAGACCTTCGACCTGGTCCGTCCGCTGTGGGAGCATCCGACCCGTTCCCGGTGGGTGCCGGGCGGTGGCGGCGAGGGTCTGCACACCGTGCTGACCGACGAGCGGGATCCGCGTGCGGTGACGGTGGCCGTGTCCACGGCGGGCGTGTTCCGCACCCGCGACGGCGGCGCCAGCTGGGACCCCTCCAACTCCGGGGTCTCCGCGGTGTTCCTGCCGGATCCGAACCCGGAGTTCGGGCAGTGCGTGCACAAGGTCGCCCGGGACGCGGTGACACCGGACCGGCTGTATCTGCAGAACCACTGGGGCGTGTACCGCAGCGACGACGCGGGCGCCCGGTGGACGGACATCGGCGGGGGTCTGCCGTCGACGTTCGGCTTCGCGGTGGCGGCGCATCCGCACCGAGGCGACACGGCGTACGTGTTCCCGATCAACGCCGACTCCGACCGGGTCCCGGCCGACCGGCGCTGCCGCGTCTTCCGCACCACGGACGCGGGCGGGAGCTGGGAGCCGCTCACCGAGGGCCTGCCGCAGGGCGACCATTACGGCACGGTGCTGCGTGACGCGCTGTGCCACGACGGCGCCGACCCCGCGGGCGTGTACTTCGGCAACCGGAACGGTGAGGTGTACGCGTCGGCCGACGACGGGGACAGCTGGCAGCAGCTCGCGGCACATCTGCCGGACGTGTTGTGCGTGCGGGCCGCGGTGGTCTGAGGGGGTCGCGGACCGGAAAAACGCGAGGCCCCACGGTGTGGACCGCTCGGGTGCGCACCGTGGGACTCGGGCTGTCGGGCCGCCCTCCTGGCGGACCCGGGGCCCCTCGTCAACGGCCCTGCTGGACCGCCGTGTTCGTCTCCTGGGCCGACGGCAGCCGCCAGTCGACGGGGGCGGCGCCCTGCCGGACCAGGAAGTCGTTGGCCCGGCTGAACGGGCGCGAGCCGAAGAAGCCCCGGTCCGCCGACATCGGCGAGGGGTGAGCCGACTCGATGGCGGGATAGTCCCCGAGCAGCGGACGCAGATTGCGCGCGTCCCGGCCCCACAGGATCGACACCAACGGCCCGCCCCGCGCGGCGAGGGCACGGATCGCCTGCTCCGTGACCTCCTCCCAGCCCTTGCCCCGGTGGGCGCCCGGCTTGCGCGGGGCGGTGGTGAGCGCCCTGTTGAGCAGCAGGACCCCCTGCTCGGTCCACGGGGTCAGATCGCCGTTGGCGGGCCTGGGCAGGCCCAGGTCCGCGTTCAGTTCCCGGTAGATGTTCTCCAGGCTGCCCGGCAGCGACCGCACGTCCGGCGAGACCGCGAAGCTCAGACCGATCGCCATGCCCGGTGTGGGGTACGGGTCCTGACCGACGATCAGGACCCGCACGTCGTCGAAGGGCTGCTGGAACGCCCGCAGCACGTTCGCTCCCGCCGGAAGGTACGTCCGGCCGGCCGCCACCTCGGCGCGCAGGAAGTCCCCCATGGCCGCGATGCGTCCGGCCACCGGTTCCAGGGCCTTCGCCCAGCCGGGCTCAACAAGTTCATGCAAGGGTCGTGGTGCCACGCCGGATCACTCTAGTGGTTCACACCGACATCCCGTACCGAGCGGTCGGGCCCCTGCGCCGGAGGCCGTCCGGGCGCTAGTCTTCCTCCCCGTCGTGGTCGTCGAGGAGGTGGGGGACGCGGTGTCCTTGTCCGCCGGGCCCGGATTCGTCGCCGTGGACTCCGGGGGCTCCGGACTGCGTGTCGTCGTCGGTGCCGCCGGGCGCGGTCCGCTCGCCCGGGGCGCTTCCGGTGAACCGGTGCGGACCGGTTCCCGGGGAATCGACCCGGGGCATCTCATGGAGCAACTCGTGCCCATGGCACGGGGGCTGGCCGCCGAGGCCGGGATCGGACGGCTGGACACGGTGGCCGTCGGCGCGGCCGGGCTGGCCAGCCTCGGGGACGCGCTGCGCGCCGAGTTGCCGGGAGCGCTGGCGCGGGAACTGGGGGTACGGCGTGTGGCGCTGGCCGCCGACGCCGTCACCGCCTATGTCGGCGCCCTGGGGTCCCGGCCGGGTGCCGTGGTCGCCGCCGGCACGGGTCTGATCGCCGTCGGCACCGATCTGACCGGGTGGCGCCGGGCGGACGGCTGGGGGCATCTGCTCGGTGACTGCGGCGGCGGCGCGTGGATCGGGCGGGCGGGCCTGGAGGCGGCGCTGCGCGCCCACGACGGACGGGCCGGCGGCTCCGGCCGGCTGCTGGAGTGCGCCGAGGAGATGTTCGGCCCGGCGGCCGCGCTGCCCGGTCACCTGTATCCGCGCACCGACCGGGCGGCCGTCCTCGCCTCCTTCGCGCCCCGGGTGGCGGAGTGCGCCGGGGACGACGCCGTCGCCGCGGACATCCTGCGGGCGGCCGCCCGGCACATGGCCGACTCGGCGGCGGCCGTCTGCCCGCAGACGGGTCCGGGCGTGGGGGCCGGTTCGGGTTCAGGTTCGAGCCCGGGTTCGGTCGAGCCTCTGGTGGCGCTCACCGGTGGCCTGTTCAACATGGGCGACCCGCTTCTCGTGCCCCTGGACGAGGAGCTGGCGAAACGGCTGCCGAGGGCTCGACGGGTGGCGGCCAAGGGCAATCCGCTGCACGGGGCGGTGTGCATCGCCACCGACCTCGCGACCGGTTCGTTCACCCTTCCGGGTGACGAGAAGATGCTGTGCGTGACAAGTCCGGCAGGTGGAGGGGGCATCGTCGTCCCTGACGCCGACACATAACACAACAGACATATCCGGATGGATGTCTCGCAGACGTACCCTCCCCGAACAGAGGAGCCCAGGAAACCACTAACATTCCGCTCCATGAGCACCCCCACTGGGCCCGCGTCCGGCCTGCCAGTACGAATGCCGCGCCCCCGCCAGCCCGGACGGCACCGCCGTCCCGAGCCTCTGGTGGCTCCCGAGGGCGCGCCCGCGCTCGTCCTCGCCGTGCCGGGTACTCCGAGCAGCGCCACCCGTTCCCTCGCGGACGAGGTCGTGAGCATCGCCCGCTCCGAGCTCCCCGGCCTGGACGCTCGGATCGGTTACCTCGACGGAGACGACGAGGAGTTTCCCACGCTGCAGTCGGTACTCGCGTACGCCGCCGAGGAGCGCACCGCCCGCTTCGAGCAGGCTCGTGCCGCCGGCATGGACGTCAAGGAACCGGACGGCCCCGTCGCCGTCGTCGTGCCGCTGCTCGCCGGTCCGGACAGCGCGCTGCTGCGCCAGGTCCGTCAGGCGCTGATGGACAGCCGCGTCGCCGCCGAGCTGACCGATGTGCTCGGCCCGCATCCGCTGCTCGCGGAGGCTCTGCACGTGCGCCTGTCCGAGGCCGGTCTGGCCCGCGCCGACCGGGCCCGGCTGTTCACCGTGGCGACCGCCGCGGACGGCATCATCCTCGCCTCCGTGGGCGGTGACGAGGCCGTTCAGGCGGCGGGGATCACCGGCATGCTGCTCGCCGCACGGCTCGCCGTGCCGGTGATCGCGGCGGCCCTGGACGAGGAGGGTTCGATCGCGTCGGTGGCCGAGCAGCTGCGCAACTCCGGTTCGCAGCAGCTGGCTCTCGCGCCGTACCTGATCGGTCCCGAGATCGACGCGAGCCTGGTCGAGGAGGCCGCGAAGGAGATCGACTGCGCCGCCTCCGAGGCGCTGGGCCCCTACCCGGCGATCGGCAAGCTCGCCCTCGCCAAGTACACGTCCGCGCTGGGCATCGCCCCGCAGCAGGCGCAGAGCACTCCGGCGCACTGACCGGGGCGGCTCATCCGCTCGTACGACACCGAAGGCCCGCTCCGACCGCTTCCGTTCCAGTGGTCGGAGCGGGCCTTTCGGTTGGTGCCCGCCGGGTGACGGTTCTCAGCCGACGACCACGCAGGACGCCGCCGCCACCGGGATCGCACCGCCGCGCCGGGGTACGCCCGTGTCCGGGTCGGTCTCGAACCAGGTCACGTCCCCGGAGCGCTCGTTCGCGACGTACAGGAAGCCGCGGGACTCGGTGAGCGCGCGGGGCCAGTGACCGCCGCAGGGCACGGTGGCGGTCAGGCGCAGCCCGGCCGTCCCCACGGTGTCCCCCTCGACCGCGAAGACCGACAGCACGTCCTCGCCGCGGGTCGCGGTCCACACGAAGCGTCCGTCGGACGAGACGGCGACGCCCGACGGGTAGGCGTCGCCCGACGGGATGCCGGGCAGGACCGGGATCTCGGCGAGCGGCCGGAGCGCGCCCTCGGCGGCGTCCCAGTGGCAGACGACCAGGGTGGGGCTGAGTTCGTTGAGGACGTACGCGCGTGTGCCGTCCGGATGGAAGGCCAGGTGCCGGGGGCCGGAGCCGGGGCGCAGCGCGACCTCCCGGTGCTGCGCGGGAACACCGTCGGTCAGGGTGTACACCCGCACCGAGTCCGTGCCGAGGTCGACGCCGACCACCCAGCGGCCGCTCGGGTCGGGCAGTACCTGGTGGGCGTGCGGCCCCTGCTGGCGCTGCGGGTGAGGGCCCGAGCCGGTGTGCCGGAAGACCCCGGACGCGGACCGTCCCAGGCCGCCGTCGGCGCGGACGGGGACGGCGGTGACGCTGCCGGAGCCGTAGTTGGCGGTGAGGACGTGTCCGGCGAAGACGCAGAGGTGGGTCGGCCCGTTCGCCCGGACCGGCACCGGGGAGCCGGCCGGCTCCGGCACGTCCCCCGCCCCGGAGCCGGGCACCCGGTATGCGGCCACGGCCCCTTCGGCCGTCTCGCTGACCGCGTAGAGCGTCCTTCCGTCGGGCGAGAGCGCCAGACAGGAGGGGTCGGGCAGATCCCTCCGGGTTCCCAGGACGGTCAGTGCGCCGTCCTCGGGGGCGACGGCGGCGGTGACGATGCCCGGGCCTCCCCCCGCCGTGAACGATCCGATGAACGCCCGCCCTCTGCCGTCCGTCACGCCCGATCCTCTCCGGTTCCCCGCCGTCCGCGGCTGATCCTGCCGGTCCTCGCCGGTCTCCGACCGGTTCCGCGCTGGCCGGTTTCACACCGACCGGAGTGACGCTAGCAGCCCACCCCCCAAGGTCTAGACCAAAGCTCTCGGTTCGCTCGGTGGAGTCGATCGGCCGGACGGCTCGGGCGCAGCACCTGGCACCCTGGACGCTTTGGGATCATGGCCCCCATGAGCACTCTCGACGGACTCTCGGTCCTCTTCGACCTCGACGGCACCCTTGTGGACAGCGAACCGAACTACTACGAGGCGGGCCGGCTGACTCTCGCCGAGTACGGCGTGCCGGACTTCTCCTGGGCGGAACACGAACGCTACGTCGGAATCAGCACCCGGGAGACGATCGCCGACTGGCGGGAGCGGTACGGGTTGCGGGCCCCGGTGGAGGAGCTGCTGAGCGTCAAGAACCGTCACTACCTCGGGCTGGCCCGCGCCTCCACACAGGAGTACCCCGAGATGCGCGCGTTCGTCGAACTGCTGGCGGCCGACGGCGTTCCGATGGCCGTGGCCTCCGGCTCCTCGCCCGAGGCGATCGAAGCGATTCTGGCCGGCACGGGCCTGGACGCGTATCTGCGCATCGTCGTCTCGGCCGAGGAGGTCGCGCACGGCAAGCCCGCTCCGGACGTCTTCCTGGAGGCGGCCCGCCGACTCGGCTCGGACCCGGCCGACTGCGTGGTGCTGGAGGACGCCGCCCCGGGCGCGGCGGCAGCGCACGCCGCGGGCATGCGCTGCATCGCGATCCCGTATGTCGCGGCGCAGGCCGACGCCCCGGAGTTCGCCACCGCCGGGCTGCTGCTGCGAGGTGGCCAGCGGGAGTTCACGGCGCGGGCCGCGTACGACTGGCTGACGCGTTCGGCTCGACCGGCCTGACGCCCGGCCGGGTGCAGGGCTGCCCGCCCGGTCCGGGCGGGCACGCCGGCCGTCGGCAGCGGCCGCGCCCCGTCCGTTCTGCTGCTGTGCCTGCCGCCGCACGCCTGCTTCCGGCGCCCGGATCCGCGTGTGATCTTCGACACCTCCGACTCCGGCGTCCCGGTCCCTTCCGGAGCGGCGATGGCGGCACCCCGCTGAACCGGATCCGGCCAGGAACGCCCATTGACGGCAGGAAACCCCTGGTCACACGAGTGCGGATCGCCGCGGCCGCCTGCTTGCCGGCCGGTCCGCCCGGCGGAGCGGATGGCGACAAGGCGACCCGTACCGTCCAGAATGCCTCGCACGGGGCCTGAGTTCACAAGTCGGGACACCCGGCGTCGCACGGTCGCGCCGGTCGTCGGCACCGGGGGCCGGCGGCAGAAGATTCCTTCCGGAACGGTGATTGTTTCACCACTGCCATCCGTACTCCCTGGCGTTGGGCTGTTGATACACCAGGAGGCACGATGCGCATCTCGCGCAGCACGGCAGGAACCGCGTTCGTGGGCGGAGCCATGGTTCTCACCCTCTCCGCGCTCGCCTACCCCACCATGCTGGGCGTGCAGAACACCTCGAGCACCCAGGACCGGGTCGTCGCCAACACGCAGTACGGGCAACTGACCGAGGCCGACCGTGACTTCGTGGTCAAGGTGCGCGCCGCCGGACTGTGGGAGCACCCCTTGGGCCTGCTGTCGATGGAGCGGGGCACGACGCCGGAGATGAAGGAGGTGGGCGAGCACCTGGTCGTGGGGCACGGACGACTCGACGAGAGCTGCCGCAGGATCTCCCTCGAACTGGGCATCACCCTGCCCAACCAGGCCTCGCCCCAGCAGGAACAGTTCGTGGAGACCATCAAGGCCACCAACGACAAGGAGTTCGACACCACGGCCGTGAACATCATGCGGGTGACGCACGGCCAGATCTTCTCGGTGATCGCCAAGGTCCGGGCCAACACCAGGAACACCCTGGTGCGACAGCTGGCGGACCAGGCCAACGACACCGTGCTCGACCACATCACGGTCCTGGAGAAGACCGGACTGGTCAATCACGAGCAGGTCAACTTCCAGCAGACCAGCCCGCCCAAGCTGCCCAGGGAGCAGGTGACGCCGCCGGCCCCGCAGGCGGGCGCCCCGGTGCTGGTGCTCGAGATCCCCGAGGAGCTGAAGGACCTCAACACGGTCTCCCCCGCGCCGACGCCCGGTGAAGCGGTGAAGTAGGCGCCCCGGAAGCCGGGAGGCGGACGTCAGGACCCGCGGCGGGGCGTGCCCCGGCGCGGGTTCTTCGGTGTGCCGCCGGTGCCCTTCCGCCGCCCCCGGTCGGCCGGTCCGCCCGCCGCCTGCTGCCGGCGGGCACCGCCCTTCCCGGCGGCCCGCCCTGGTTTCTCCTGCTTTTCCCGTTTCTCCCGCTTCTCCTGCGCGGAGGGCTGGGGTCGGGTGCGGCCCCGGGTGCTGTTGACGGTCCGGCCGCGGACGATCCCGATGAAATCCTCCACCGAGTCGGTGGTCGCCGCCTCGGGCCACGCCAGCGCCACGCTCGATTCGGGGGCGTCCCTGAGCGGCCGGTGGGTGACGTCCTTGCGGTGGTGCAGCCGCGCCAGGGACAGCGGTACGACGAGCACGCCGATCCCGGCCGCGACGAGCTGGACGGCGTCGGCGGTGGTCGCGGGCCGTTCGAGGGCGGGCTTCCCGGGCAGGGTCTCCCACCCGAGGACGTCGTCGAGGGGGTGCAGCACGATCTCGTCGGCCAGGTCCTCGGGGGCCACCTCGTCGACCGCCGTCACGAGGTGGCCCTTGGGGACCACGACGACCGTCTGCTCGGTGTAGAGGGGAATCGCGCTGAACACCGTCCGGTCGACGGGCAGCCGGACGAGGCCCGCGTCGGCGTCCCCGTTCAGCAGCAGGTCGGCCGCCTCCGCGGCGGGCACCTGGGTGAGGGTCAGCGGGACGTCGGGCAGTCGCTCGCCCCAGACGCGCGCCCACTTGCCGGGCATCACCCCGGGTGCGTACACGAGCCGGAACGATGGGGACACATCCGAGCCTGTCACCCGGCCAGGTTACCGGCCCCGTCCACTGATCGTGGTCGGCGGTCGCGCACACGGTCGATACCCTGGACACCATGACGTCGCACCAGAGCACCCAGACCATGAAGCCCGCGACCGCGGCGAAGAAGCTGGGTGTGTACCTCGAGGCCACCCCCGCCGAATTCCGGGAGGGTGTCGTCTCACGCGCCGAGCTGAACGCGCTCCAGGCGGACCCGCCCCAGTGGCTGCAGGACCTGCGGCGCGACGGCCCGCACCCCCGCCCGGTGGTCGCGGCCAGGCTGGGCATCTCCATCTCGGGTCTCGCCCGCGGTGGGATCACCGAGCCCCTCACCACCGAGCAGATCAAGGCTCTCCGGGAGGAGCGCCCCGAGTGGCTGGCGCGGGAACAGGCCACGCAGGCGGAGGTCCGCAAGGAAGAAGAGCGCATCCGGCAGCGGAACGAGGAGCGCGCGAAGCGCAACGGCTGACCGGCTGATCCCCCAGCGCGCCCTTTCCTCACCACCGAACACCCTCGAACGAGCCCGAACACCCCCGCACGGGCTTTCCCTTCGGGGGTGTTCTCGTCCGCACGCGCCCCCGCGTGCCGCGATACCGACGGAACGCGAGCCTGTCCCACCCCTTCCGTCGCATAGAAATATCTACGACCATGGCTGCACGCCGGGTCGACGCGCGGACGACCGTACGGCCGTCGGCCCGTGACCAGCACGCGCCGACAGCGGCGCAGCCGACCGTGCGCGGGGTGGGACATGCAGAGCGCCAGCTGGAAACAGGCCGTCGAATGGCTGGCCGCGGCGGCCAGGGACCCCCGGCAGTGCAAACGGGAATGGGATCACGGCACGGGGACGGCACTGCTCGCCGCAGGACGGTACTGGGACGTGCTGAGCGTTCCCGACCGGCTCGGGCTGCTCGCCCTGGACCTCCTGTGGAGCGACCCGCTGAAGGTGCCCGGACCCACCCTGGTGGATGTCATGGCACGCAGAGTCGGGTTCTTCCTGCCGCCCGATCCGTCCGGCGAGTGGGTCGGGTTCGGTGTGCGGCACGTCAGCCGTGGCTCCTGGGTGGCGGTGCCCCCGCCGTACCGCCCCACGGGCCGCCTGGAGTGGCTCGTCCCCCCGGACGGCACCGGCACCCTGCACTGCCCCACCACCCTCGAACAGGCCCTGCGCACAGCCACCGGCACCCTCGCCGTCCTCACCCCGCCCGGCCCGGAACCGGCGGAGCCGGGCGGGTGGTGAGTGCCTCGTCGAGGTGATCTTCCTCTCTCGACGAGACGGGATGTCGCCGCAAGCCGCTGGACCGCCGTAAGAAGCTGTGCCTGATCCCTGCGTGACACGTCGACCATGGACTTTGGTGCAGGTCAGCCGCCGCGTCACGGCCCTCCGCGGTGAGGAGCGCTGTGAACACCCCTGCCATGCCGTTCGAGATACGGCGGCAAGCCGGCGCTTGGCTGCGACTTCGGCGGCCTGAACCGGAGTTCCTCCTACGGCGACAGCGTCAAGCAGATGTTCGACGACCAGGGCTCCGTCACCCGGCATCCAGCGGATCGGTGTTCACCCCGCCGCACAGCCAATAGCGTGGCGGGGTGAGCGCCGTTCCCGTACGGCTCCGCACTCGCCGAGGAGGTAGCCCATGAAGCGCTCCGGCGTCCGCGCCCTCATCGTCACCGCAGGCGTCGCTGCGGCTGTGGCCACCGTCGTCACACTCCGTCAGAACACGTCCGAGTCGCCCGCCTCTCCGCCTGAGCCCGGGGGCGACACATCGACCTCCGAGGTTCAGCACGACCAGCGCGACGTGGAGGAGTACTGGACCGACCGCCGCATGGAGGAGGCCGAACCGGCACCCATGCCGCACGAGGAGTGACGACTTCTCTCAGGGCCTCCCGTTGTCCAGTTCACCGGGACTTGACCCGCCACTCAAGACCCAAACGCAACGGTGTTGAGCTCTACGGCCCGTCATCCCTGGTGGGACGGGGTGGTACGGCCCCCTCCGGGTCGGCGGTCCGGTCATTCCGAATGTCACCCCGACGGGTCGGGCCGCTCCTCTCGGCAGCATGTCGGTGGGCGCTCCTACGCTCTCGTACATGAGCATGGATGATCTTGCATGGCAGGCGAGCAACTTCGGTGGTCTTCCCCCGAGAAGAGTGGGCCTTCTGTTGGAGCACGGTCATCTGGACCTGGTGATCCAGGCGGCGGCGGAACGCGGCGAGTGGTTCTGTGCAAAGGGCGCGGTGGAGGAGTTGTGCCGGACGGGAAAGTTCGCACAGGCGCTGAAGGTGACGGAGCCGTTCGTCGCGACCGGGTGGCCGACTGCCGTGTGGGCGAAGGCGGACATCCTGCTCCGGGCGGGACGGCCGCAGGAAGCGTTGAATCTGGTCCGTCCGGACGAAGCCGGTCGGCCTTCGAAGGCCGAGTGCCATGACTTCGCTGAGTTGCTTGTCAGGGCAGGGCGCGTCGACGAGGCCATCGATCTGCTCGTCCCGCACATCGACGGATGGTGGACCCTGTCCGTCTTGGTGGAGATCACCGCAGGCCAGAAGCGTGACGAGCAGGTGCTGGAGCTGATCGCCCCGCACGCCGACAGCGCGCGCCGGGCCCGGGGCGAGAGCCGGTGGAACCACCCCTTCTCCAACGCGCAGGAGCTCCAGGCCCAGGTGCTGGAGCGCGCCGGCCGTGCCGACGAGGCGATCCGGATCCTGGGTCAGGACATAGCCGGAGACCACTACCTCACGCAGAACACTCTCACTGCCTACGCCGAGCTTCTGGCGCGTCATGGTCGGTTCGACGAGCTACGCGAGCTGGCCACCGGACAGAACGCGCACACCGTCCTGGACATCTACGCCGGAGCCCTTCGCGACCACGGGCGAGCCGAGGAGGCCGAGTCCGTGATGCGCGATGCCATCGCTGCCGACGACTGGGTCGGCTACCGCGCCTGGCTCTCCTCGGTCTTGCTGCGGGACGGCCGGCTGGACGACGCGATCGCCGTGGCCGAACCCGGTTTCGGCTGGTACGACTGCTCCAACCTCCTCGCACCACTCGTCCACCCGCTTCTCGACCGTCCCGAGGAGCTGCTCCACCTCGTGGAGCACCCCAGTGTCGTGCCCCATTACGACCACGAGGAGTTCCAGCACTGGTGGCGGGCTTTCGCCCTTGCCGGGCTCGGCCGCGTCGACGAGGCGATCGCCCTCGCCGAAGCCCGCCCGGACCCCTGGACCGACCTCCGTATCGTCAAGGCCGGCCTCCTCAGCGCCGCGGGCCACCTCGACGCTGCCGCCACTGAACTGCGGGCACTCGGCACAATCAAGGCACGTGAGGAACTGTGCGAGGTCCTGATCAGTCAAGGACAGGCGGCCGAGGCGATCGCCGTCCACCCGACAGTGGCCGAGCAGCGGGCCGCCGCACCGAAGCCCGAGCCCGTCCCTCTGAGCGAAGGCGGGTACTCCTTGGAGCCACCCTTCTAGGGAGGACTCGGTGAGTCCGCCTGCACCACACCTGTTGCAGACGCTCCATTCCATATCCAAGCCACTGAGCTGCATGAACTCTGTCGAGGGATCGCCTCACCCGTAGGGCCCCCCAGAGAAGGCGTGGGCCCGCCAGGGCAGGCAGACGTAGGAGGTCTTCGCGTGGCCCCTGCCGCCAGGGCAAACGACAACTACGCGAAGCCCGAAGCATTTTGGGGTCCAGGGTGCTCCCGGAGGTCCTCCAGGATCTTCGCGGACGGCGGCCGTCGCACTATGACAGTGCGGAACGGGAACGATGTGCCGCACACTCTCCGGGTGATCGTGTCGCAGCCCGTCCTCGAAGTCTCCGCTTCCTCCGGCTTCGCCTTGCTGCCGGGCGCCGTCGACGACGGCCAGGGTCCCGGACGGACATGGGATGTCACCCAGCTTGAAGCCCTCTTCCATGGCGCGGGGTCCACGGCCGCGTGTCGGACCATGGTCGTGCGGGGAGAATCTACTCACCGCGGGCGTGCTTCAGCCGGCAGACTCCTCCATGCGTGGGAGAAGGGCGGCCCGATGACCGTCAGGTCCGCCCAGACGGTCTTCGTGTACGCGTCCCGGACCTCGCAGCCCCACCGTTCGGCGTATGCCTCCACGAGCAGCAGCCCACGTCCCGACGGGGCATCGAGTGCGGCCGGACCGGCGGCCGAGTCGTCCGGCAGGCGTTCAGGGCGGGTGTCCGTGATCTCGACACGGACGGCGGCACGCTCGGGCAGGAGGAGCAGCGTCAGCCGGAAGTCCCGTCCGGGGGTACGGCCATGAGTGATGGCATTGGCCGCCAGCTCCGCCGTTACGAGGGCGACGGCCTGTGACGTCTCGGATTCGTACGGGATTCCCCAGGCCGCGAGCTGCTGCCCGGCGAGGTGGCGGGCGAGACGGGCTCCGCGTGCGGTGCTGCTGAGGCGGAGGGTGAGTTGTGGGGCGCCGGTGGGTGGTTCGACCCTGACATTGGATGACTCCACAGAGTAACCGTCCCGTCACGCAGATAGCCTGGCGAGGTCGGACTTCCGTACCCGGTCACGCGGTACGGCCGCTGTACGGGTTCGTACGGCAGGTGTACGGATCCGTGCTCGTGGCCGGAACGTCAGGTCGGTCGTTATCGGTCACAACGCAACGCTGCGCGGAACAAGGGGGCGCGATGGGCAGGACCACCCAGCGGGAATGCGGGACCACCGGCCGACGCGGGCCGGACAAGGAACGTCCGGCGGCGTGGAGCGCCTATGGCAAGCTCGTCCGCCTTTTCCGCGAACGCGCCGGCCTCACCCAGCAGGCCCTCGGTGAGGCGATCGGGTACTCACTGGAGCAGGTCGCCTCCGTCGAACAGGGCCGCAGACCGGCGAAGGCGGCCTTCACGGAGGCCGCAGAGCGGGTACTGGAGGCAAGCGGGGCTCTGCGGGTGCTCCAGGAGGACGTGGACCGGGCCAAACTCCCCGTCTTTTTCCAGGACTTCGCCCTGCTGGAGGCCGAGGCCGTGAGCAGGTTCTCGTACGATCCCCTCTTGATTCCCGGATTGCTGCAAACCGAGGCATACGCACAGGCGTTGCTTGAAGCGCATTTTCCGCCACTGTCCGATGAGATCGTCGAGCAAAGGGTCGCGGCTCGCCTTGCGCGTCAGGCGTTGTTGAGTCGCAAGAGCCCGCCCATGGTCTTCGTGTTCGTCGTGGAGGAGGCAGCAATCCTGCGGGTGGTCCGCAGCGCTGCCGTCATGCAAGGACAGTTGGAGCACCTGCTGATGTGCTCGAAGATGCGCAACATCGAACTCCAGATCATGCCCACGGTTCGAGGTGCCCACAGCGGACTCAACGGGCCGATGGTGCTGATCGAGTCGACCGACCGCAAGCAGTTCGCGTACATCGAGGCACAGGACGTCGTAAGCGTCAGGTCCGACCGGCACGAGGTCAGCGAGTTCTGGCTGCGGTATGGGATGCTGCGCACACAGGCCCTCAACACCGAGGAGTCCTCCCGTCTCATCGAGCGCATGGCAGGGGAGCTATGAGCACCGATCAGGGCATCGAGCAGTCCAGCGAACTCGCCTGGTTCAAGAGCAGCTACAGCGGAACAAGCGGCGGGGACTGCGTAGAGGTGGCCGTCGGCTCGGACACCGTGTATGTACGGGACTCGAAGGCCGTGGACGGCGGGCCCGTGCTGCGGGTCGGCCAGGCCGGGTGGGCTGCGTTCGTGGCGCTCGCAGCCCTGTAGCGCCGCTGGAGTTCCGAAGCGCAACAACGGGTTCGTCCGCGCCACTTCAGGTGACGTGGACGAGCCCCTTGTCATGCCGCCGGTTCAGACAGGGGGTGGCGCCGCTCACCGGGTCGGTGTATGCCTGCTTGTAGCGGACGTCGGTCACAGCCCTGGGCGAACGCAGCAGTTTCCCTCCTCCCCGACGAGCCGCTTGTTGCGGTTGCCCGGCCCCTGTACGAGCCGACGAGGCTTGGGACGGTTGTCAAGGCGGATCAGGACCGTAGATGATCAGGCAGTCCGAACCGAGGGAGACTGACGTGCGATTCGCCGATGGCCCACGTGTGCACTGCGACGTTCATGTCGAGGCGGCCTTGCCGCAGGTCTGGGAGCTGGTGGCGGACGTCCATCTGCCTGCCCGGCTCAGTCCGGAGCTGCAGCGCGTCGCATGGCTCGACGGCGCGGACCGGCCCGTGGTGGGTGCGCGCTTCGAGGGCTACAACCACCACGACAAGCTCGGCGAGTGGCGGACCGTCTCCCACGTGGTCGAGGCGGACGAACCAAGGGTGTTCGCCTGGGCCGTCACGGATGCGGACGGCCGGTACGGAGAGCCGACGCTGGATCCGGCGAAGCCTATGGCGTCCTGGCGCTATGAACTCGAGGCCGAGGGCGAGGGCTCCCGGCTGCGGCAGTCGGCCCTCATCGGGCCGGGCCGCAACGGGGTCACCCTGGCCATCGAGCGCTGGCCGGATCGGGAAGAGGAGATCATTTCCTTCCGGCTGAAAGAACTGCGCGCGGGGATGGAAGCCACCCTTCGCGGCATCAAGAGGCTTGCCGAAGAGCGGCAGTGATCCGGGCAGCGGCCTCCGAAGGGGTGGTGGTATCGGTGTTGACCACCAGGGTCTTGCTGCCGGCGGTGGCCGGGGTGCCAGCGGTGGCCGGGGTGCCGGCGGCGTGCTCGTACAAGTCGACCTCGCGCCGGGGAGATACCGGGGACAGCGCCAAGCCGCATGCCCGGGCCCGGAAGGCTCCGCCTGGGGACGGTTCCTGACGCTGTCTCAGTGGCTGCGGTGGACCCAGGGACTCAGTGGAGGCAGAGGCAGAAGGGATGGCCGGCCGGGTCCGCGTAGACCCGCCAGTTGGCCTCCGGGCGGATTTGGTCCGTCCGCTCCAGCACGGTCGCGCCGAGGGCGAGCGCCCGCTTCTCCTCGCCGTCGAGGTCGTCCACGTCGAAGTCCAGGTGGAGCTGCTGTGGACGCCCCTGGCCGGGCCATTCGGGCGGTCGGTAGCCGTCCACCCGCTGGCAGGCCAACGGCGTCCCCTCGAACCCGTGCACCTCGACCCACTCGGGAGCCTCCGGGTCCGCGACCACCCGGCCGCCGAGCAGTTCCGCGTAGAACTCCGCGAGCCGTACCGGATCGGCGCAGTCCAGCGCGACCGCCTGCAGCTTTCGAATCACTTCCGATACTCCTCGTTCTTCGGATGCTTCCTCGACTCCGCCGTACGGGAAGGGTCGTACCGTTCCTCATCAGTGAGCAGGAGTGAGTCCTGGACCCAGCCCTGAGCATCTGGCGCATCCCGAACGGTGGTGGATGCACTGGTCGCCCGCGTTCGCTCCGCATCCGGCGACACGCATCGCGTGCGGGGTCCGGGGATGCGGGGGCGGGTTCCCTCACGCCCTCGGGCACCGTATCCGGCCTGGGCGGTCCGATGCCCCGCAGCATCGCTCTGGTACTGCGGGGGCGGTGCCGTCCGCCGCCGGATACGGTGCCCGAGGGCGCGCCTTCCGATCGCGACGCCGGCGGCGTCGTGACGGGTGGTCCTGCGGTTCTTCGAGGTGAGGGGCTTCTGCCAGTGCTGCGCGCCCCACATCGAGGTGTACGCGGGGTCGACTGCGACGACGGCGATGCCGAGTTCGGCCGCCATCGACACGAGCCGTGCCCGCAGCTTCGAGACGGGCAGGCCGGAGATGAGCTTGCGGAACCGCTTTTTGCGGCCGTGCTTCTCGCGGGTCTTCTCCGCGCCGAAGTCGAGGTTTTCGACCGCGATGGCGGAGCCTTCGCGTCGAGCCCAGTGCAGCAGTCGGGTGAGGGCGTGCCGCACCTGGGCGTCCCGGTGGTGGGCGGTGCCGCTGAGGTCGTAGGAGAAGCGGCGGGGCTCGCCGCACGGGTTGCCGTGCTCGTCCAGCCGCCAGGCGGCGAGGTGGTCGGCGTTGGTGTCCACGCCGATCAAACCACCCGAGCGGGCCAGCGCCAGGGACACGGTCTGGACCGGGGGGATCGTCCACGAGGCCGTGAGGTACCAGCGGCCCCGGTCCGGGTCGTGGTGGATGCGGTAGGCCACCGCCCGGTTCGCGGACACGCGGTCGGCCCACTGATCGCCCCGGTGCGCGAACGCCACCCGGCCGGTGAGCACGTACCGGCCGTGCGGGGCGTTGGCCAGCCCAGCGAGGGGGGCGGGCAGCCTGATGCTGACCTGACCGTCCGGGCCGACGCGGATGGTCTCGTTGCCGTGGCGCTTCCCGCTCTCCCCGTCCGCCTGCAGGAACCACCGGGTGGCCTGCCAGCGTGCGCGCCACTGGTCCTCGGTGAGCTGGGCGGCGGGCAGCTGGTGCCGCAGCCGGGCCAGCCGCCGGCCGCCCCGCACCACGCGTACGGTCCCGGCCTCCCAGGCGGCGCGCTCCCGGGCCAGCCGGTCCTCCAGTACGTGCAGCCGACGGGCCTTGGCGTGCCATTCCCGTTTGCTGCGGTACCCGCCCGGCGCCCGCTTGCTGCCCTTCTCCCCGAGGGGCAGGGACAGCCGGTGGCGCAGGGTCCGGACACCGGCTTCCAGCGCCTGGAGGTGGGCCAGCGCACTGCGGCGGGCCAGCGCCCACTGGTCGTGCGTGGCCCTGGTGATTGCCCCCGCCCACCGCGCCGACGACTGGGGTGTCAGCTCCCGCTTGCGCGTAGCCCATGCCCCGGCATCATGGGCCAGACCGTCCCGGCAGCGTGCCTTCAGATCACCGGAGGCCAGCGCGCCCAGGTGCGCGCTCACCCGCCGCAGCACCTCCTCATCGGCGTACGTGAGCTGCTTGAGCCGGGTACGGATGGCCACCCCCGACGGGCCGGGCACGACGAACGGCGCCGCGAGCTTCCGCGGTCCCTCCACCCCGCCACCCCCCTCAGACCGACGACCCGCTCATCCCGCCCAACGAGCACCACCCGCCAGGGTCACGCATTCGGCAGACGAACCCCCATTCCCCCTTCCGGCATGACCGCCCGCACTGTGGGTCGTGGCCCGGACCGTCTGTGCTCACTCATCCACACCGGAACACACTCGTGCTCAGCCACACCCCAGCACTTCCCCACCCCAGGTCGCAGCGGGCATGCGCGGCGGTACGCCGGTCCGCCACCGGTCCGGGTTCTGTACGGCCGTTGCACGGTCCGGACCCGCGGCCGCAACCGGGCACGATGAGAAGGCAGAGGAAGCGAGCCGGGTTCGGTCCGGGTTGACCCTCGACCTTGTCGAGGCGGCAGGGTCCCGGGTGTGGAGAGCGAGATGCGCAGCATTGGTGAGATGGCCCGGGACAGCGGCCTGAGCGTGAGCGCCCTGCGGTTCTACGACCGTGCGGGGGTGCTGGTCCCCGACTGGGTGGACCCGGTCAGCGGCTACCGCTGGTACGCGCCCGAGCAGTCGGACGAGGCCAGGCTGCTGGCGCGGTTGCGCCGGGCCGGGATGCCACTGGCCGACATCCGGCTGGTGCTGGCCGGCTGGGCCGGGGCGGACACCGATCTGGTACGGCAGCTCCTTCAGGAGCACCTGCGTCGGCTGGAACAGGGGTTGTCCGATGCCCGCGGTGAGTTCTCCACGCTCCGAGCTCTCCTCGACGACAGGGAGAAACCCATGACCTCGCTCCGTACCTCTTCGGCCCGACCGGCGCTTTCCTCGCCCGAGCTGGCCGCCGCGTTGGACGCGGTCCGTTTCGCCGCCGGTACGGATCCCGAGCTGCCGATGCTCGGCGGGGTCCTGTTCGACCTCGAGGACGACGTCCTGCGCCTCGTGGCGACCGACCGGTACCGGCTGGCCGTCGCGCGGGCCGCGGTCACCGGGCACGGCGGGCCCCGGGTGCAGGTGACCGTGCCCCTGCCGCTCGTCGACGCGATGCGGGCGCTGGCCGGCGGCACCGAACCCGTCCGGCTCTCCGTGGACGGTGACCGGGTGACGTTGGAGACCGAGAGCGGTCGGCAGGTGGCCGGTCGGTGCCTCGACCAGGAGTTCCCGGACTACCGGCGCCTGGTCCGTCTGCCGGCCGGGCGTCGGGCCATGGTCGACGTGGCGGCCTTCCGGGAGGCGGTGGAGGCGGGCCCCGTCCGGACCGGCGAGGTGCGTGAGCAGGACGGGGTGCCCTACGAGGTCAGCGTGCTCGGGGTGGCCGAGGACGGCACGGTGGTCCTCTGCGAGGAGGGTGACGACGGCGAGGACCGTGTCGCCGTCAACCGCGAGTTCCTGCTGCACGCCCTCGACGCCGGGGCCCGTGACCGGCTGGTCCTGGAGTTCGGCGCCTCCACGGCACCGCTCGCGGTCCGCCGCCCCGACGACGAGGACACCTTCTCGCTGCTGATGCCGGTCCGGCTGGACGGCCAGGCCTGAGCCGGGCTCTGAGGCACTGAAGCACTGAGGCCCCTGGCGGGATGGACCGATGGCTCGACATGGATGGGTGGGGCGTGACCGGGAGCGTTCGTTCCGAGGCCGGTGCGGCATGGGTCGGGGGTTCTGATGCCGGTCGATGACGGGACCGAGGAGTCTCCCGGGGCGGCTTGTGGCGTTCCGTCCGCGCAGGACGACGGGCGGCACTCGCGGGCCCGGGAGCGGCTGCCTCGCTCCTACCTGTGGTGGCTCGTCGGAATCCTGGTCTCGCTCGTGGGCAATGCGGTCTTCTACTTCGCTCTCGGCTGGGCCGCCAGTGCGTACGGCGGGGGCGTCGCGGGTCTGGTGCTGAGCGCGGTCACGCTTCCCCGCGTTCTGCTCCTTCTCGTCGGGGGCGCGGTGGGCGACCGGGTCAGCGCGCGTCGTGTGCTGATCACCGGCGATGCGGTGATGCTGGTCTTCTCGCTCGGTCTGGCGGTCCTCGCCCACCGCCTGGGGGCTCCGCCCTGGTTGCTCATCGCGACGGGCATCGCGGTCGGTGTGGTCGATGCCTTCTATCTGCCCGCTTCGGGGTCCATGCCTCGTCGGCTGGTGGCCGAGGCACAGTTGCCGCGGGCGTTGTCCCTGCGACAGGCCGGCGGTCAGGTGATCACCATGGGAGGCGGGCCGCTGGGCGGCGTCCTGGTCGGTCTTGCCGGGCTTGCGGGCGCGGCCGTGTTCAACGCCGTCACCTTCGCCTTCACGCTGATCGTCCTGGCGGTCGTCCGCCCGCGGTACGAAGCGGCGCGGTCCCCTGCGGCGGCCGGTCTGCTCAAGGAGGCCGTGGACGGCGTGCGCGTGGCCTTCGCCCATCCGGTGCTGCGTCCGGGTCTTTGCCTCACCGGTTTCGCGGCCGGCTTCCTGTTGCCCGTGCTGTCGCTCCTGGTTCCCCTGCTCGCCCGTGAGCGGGAGTGGGGCGCGGGGGCCGCGGGGCTCGTGATCGGAGCGCAGGGCGTGGGCATGGTGGCGGTCACCCTGGTGGTGGTGAGGCGCGGTCCGCTGGGACGGCCCGGTCTGCTGTCGGCGGGCGCGCTCGTGCTGGCCGGTGCGGGGGTACTCGCCCTGGCGCTGGCACCGGGCGCGGCGGGGGCGGTGACCGCCGGCGTGGTCATCGGTGTCGGCAACGGGGTCTTCTCCGCGCACATCGCGCCGTTGATCCTGGCAGCAGCACCGGAAAGCCATCTGTCCCGCGTCCAGGCGGTTCTCGTGCTCGTCCAGAGCCTGGCCTTGTTGCTCATGAACAGTGCGCTCGGCGCCTTCGCCGATCTCGAAGGTCCCGCAGTCGTCCTCGTCGCCTGTGCCGTCATGCTCGTCGGCGTCGGGCTGGCGGGCCTGGCCTCCGGGCCGCTGCGCAACGACCGTACGGGGCTGCGGTCCCGCTGAGCGGGGCCGGCCGTGCCGGCTGCGTAACGGCGGCACGGCCCGGAGACGGTCTGCCCGTCGAGCGGCCCACCGGTCGGTGGCCGTCTTCGTCAGCGCGGTGACGGAGGCTCGCGAAAACTCGCGAAAAAGGGAGTACGCGCGCTCACTCCCGCCCGAGGATCTCGGCGGCGGTCTCGATGCCCTCACGAGTGCCGATGAGGATGAGGGTGTCGCCGCCCGCAAGCCGGAAGTCCGGTGTCGGGGACGGGATCGCCTCGGCCCGGCGCAGCACGGCCACGATCGAGGCGCCGGTGGCGGTGCGCATCCTGGTGTCGCCCAGCACCCTGCCGTTCCAGTGGGAGGCGGCGGACAGTTCGATGCGCTCCGCGACCAGGCCCAGGTCGGTCGTGTGCAGCAGGTTCGGGCTGTGGTGGGCGGGCATCAGCGCGTCGATCAGGGCGGCCGACTCGGCGACGTTCAACCGTAGCGACTGGGCGCAGGCGTCCGGGTCGTCGGACCGGTAGACGTTGACCGTGCGTGCGCCGTCCCGGTGCGCGATCACGGAGAGGTGCTGGCGCTCACGCGTGGTGAGGTCGTATTTCACGCCGATGCCCGGCAGTGGCGTGGTGCTCATCCGTGGAGCAGGCACAGCCCGTCCCCTTCCCGGTTTCTTCTGATCATCCGTCGTGCTGGGTGGGAGGGTCCCTCCATCCCGCTGATGGTCAGCCCCCCCGTGGGGGACATGGTGTCATCCCGCCATGCCGTCGAGAGGGTGGGTGGTGTCAAGGATGGACAAACGGTCGCGGTGGACTCGACCCTCACGGAGGCGGACCATCGGAGGGTGCTGATCGCTCCGGAAGTGTGGCCCGTTGGGCCCATCGCCACGCGGTTCCGCAATGAGATCATGGTGGTGACATACCGATTGGGGAGGCGTCATGAGTCGTCTGGTCGTTGTGGGAGTCGATGGATCGGCCTCGAGCCTGGCCGCGGTGGGTGTCGCGGCCGAGGAGGCCCGGCAACGTAAGGCCGAGCTGCGGGTGGTGCATGCGTTCCTCTGGCCCGCCATGCATGTGCCGCTGGGTCCTTCGCCGCTGGGCCCGCCCGAAAGCGGTCTGCAGGCCGCGGCCGATCAGCTGGTGGCTGAGGCGGTGGAACACGCCAGGTCGGTGGCGCCGGACGTGGACGTCTCGCACACCGTGGTGACGGGAGAACCGTTGTCCGTGCTGGAGGCGCAGTCCGCCTCCGCGGAGCTCGTGGTCGTCGGATCCCGCGGGATGGGGGGTTTCGTCGGGCTTCTGGTGGGGTCGACGGCGGTGCACCTGGCGGCTCACGGGCGGTGCCCGGTTCTGGTCGTGCGCGAGTCGGGGGCGGTGGACGGGCCGGTCGTGGTCGGGGTCGACGGTTCCCCGGCGGGCGCGGCGGCGATCGACTTCGCCTTCACCGAAGCGTCTCTGCGCGGTGCCGAACTGGTCGCGCTGCACTCCTGGACCACCTGGAACGCGCCGGCCCCGGCCCCGCAGGACGAGAAGGCTCCCTACGCGGGCGCGCCCGGTGAGCTGGAGGCCGGTGAGGAGCGTCTGCTGTCCGAGGCGCTGGCCGGGTACCAGGAGCGGTATCCCGGTGTGAAGGTCCGGCACGAGCTCGTGCACGGCGGTACCCGCGAAGCGCTCATCGAAGCGAGCCGTACGGCTCGCTTGCTGGTGGTCGGGGCCCGGGGGCGGGGCGGGTTCACCGGGCTGCTGCTCGGTTCGGTCAGCCAGGCGATGCTGCACCACGCCCACTGCCCGGTGGCCGTCGTCCGCGGCGCCGGCGGGGAGAAGGCGGAGGGGGACGCGTAGCGCGCTTCCCCTTCCGGGGCTTCCGGGCCGCCGGGCTCCTGGCCGGTACGGCCCCCGGCCCTCGGGTACCCGGGCGGGGACTCGCGGGCGTGAACCGGGACGCACCCGCCTCGGGGGCCGGCCCGGACGGGAGTGAGCAGTGGACAACACCGTGATCGTCGGAGTGGACGGATCGCCGTCCAGTCTCGCCGCGGTGGACGTCGCGGCCCGGGAAGCCCGGCTGCGCGACGCACAGTTGCGGATCGTGCACGCCTTCAGTCGTCCGTCCGACCTGGACCCGATGATCCACGGCGTCCTGGCCCAGGCGGAACAGCGGGCCGCCGACCTGGCGCCGGGTCTGGAGGTGGCCAGGACCGTGGTCTCCGGGGGCGCCCTGACGGTGCTGCGGAGCGAGTCGCGCCACGCGGTGCTGGCCGTGCTCGGCAGACGGGGCCGCAGCGGGTTCGGGGGCCTGCTGCTGGGCTCGACGGTCGTGCAGTTGGCCGCCCACGGGCACTGCCCGGTCATGACGGTCCGGGGACGCCCCGATCCGCAGGGGCCCGTGCTCCTCGCCGCGGACGGCTCGGCGGCCGGTGCGGCGGCGGCCGAGTTCGCCTTCGCCGAGGCGGCGCTGCGCCGGGCCCGGCTGGTCGCACTGCACGTGTGGAACACCTGGAACGAGCCGACACCGTACGAGCGCCCCGCCGACCCGCTGAACGTGCTGGTGGACCTGGACCAGCTCCGCGAGAAGCACCGGCACCGGCTGGAGGAGGCCCTGGCGCCGATCCGGGCCGCTCGTCCGGAGGTGTCCGTGGAACTGCTCGTGGAGCGGTCCCGGGTGCGCCACGCACTGCTGGACGCCAGCAGGCAGGCCCAGTTGCTGGTGACCGGGGCCCGGGGGCACGGCGGCTTCACCGGGATGCTGCTGGGTTCGGTGAGCCAGGCACTGCTCCACCACGCCGACTGCCCCGTCACCGTCGTCCGCGGCGAGCGGTGACCGGCCGGAGGCGGTGCCGTCGGACGTGATGACGTCCGGTCACCTCGACGGCACGAGGGGGCCAGGTGTACGACGCGGGTCTCCCGGTCGGCGAACGCGGAGGCGATCGCGCGAGAGCGGCCGGTTCCGGGTCTCGCTCACGTGCGACGCACCGGGCGCGCCGGGCAGGTCCGCCGAGCGCACCGACGCCGGCGACGGTGGCACCGCCGCCCTGGTGGTCCACGGGAGTGTCCCCGGCGCCGGGCCCGACGCCGACGACGAAGCGGGCTCCCGCCGGGCGCCGGCGCGTCCGGCCCGCTCCGTCGGTCACCGGCCTCGCCGGAGCACCGGTCCTGCCGGACCACCGGTCTACCGGCCGCCGAGGAAGCTCAGCCGGACCTGGCGGTCGGGGTTGTCGCGGTTGGTGTCGACCAGGCACACGGACTGCCAGGTGCCCAGTTCCAGCCGGCCGTCCAGTACGGGCAGGGTGGCGTGCGGCGGGACGAGGGCGGGCAGGACGTGGTCGCGGCCGTGGCCGGGGCTGCCGTGGCGGTGCTGCCAGCGGTCGTCGGCCGGCAGCAGGGTGTGCAGGGTGGCCAGGAGGTCGTCGTCGCTGCCGGCGCCGGTCTCGATGACGGCGATGCCGGCGGTGGCGTGCGGCACGAGGAGATTGAGCAGTCCGTCGCGGCCGGCTGCCACCTCCCGCAGGAAGGACTCGCAGTGGCCGGTGATGTCGACGACCCGCTCCGCGGAGCCGGTGGCGACGTTCAGGACCCGGGTGGTGAAGGCATCTGACATGGCTTCCATCCTGGCCCATGTGCCGGGGCCTTCGGGGAAGGACGCCTCCGAGCGGCGGTGACGGTCCGCGGGAAGATGTGTCCCCCCAACCGTGTTAGTAGAAATATGAACTACATGAGTGGGGCAGAGGTGACCGAGGTCCAGGCAGTCGTCATAGGCGCCGGGCAGGCGGGCCTGTCCAGCGCCTACCATCTGCGGCGCACCGGGTTCGAGCCGGACCGCGACTTCGTGGTGCTCGACCACAACCCCGGCCCCGGCGGCGCCTGGCGGTACCGCTGGCCCTCACTCACGTACGGCAAGGTGCACGGGATGCACTCGCTGCCCGGCATGGAACTCACGGACGCCGATCCGGCCCGGCCGTCCTCCGAGGTCATCACGGAGTACTTCGACCGCTACGAGCAGACGTTCGACCTGCGGGTACGGCGACCGGTGCGGGTGCGGGCGGTGCGGGAGGGAACCGGCGGGCGGCTGCTGGTGAAGACCTCGGCGGGCGCCTGGTCGACACGGACGCTGATCAACGCCACCGGCACCTGGAATCGGCCGCTCTGGCCGCGCTACGAGGGCCAGGAGACCTTCCTGGGACGGCAGTTGCACACCGCTCAGTACCCGGGCCCCGAGGCGTTCGCCGGCCGGCGGGTGGTCGTGGTGGGGGGAGGCGCCTCGGCCACCCAGCACCTGCTGGAGATCGCCCCCCACGCGGCGGCCACCACCTGGGTGACCCGGCGGCCCCCGGTCTTCCACGAGGGCCCCTTCGACGAGGAGGCGGGGCGGGCGGCCGTGGCACTGGTCGAGGAGCGGGTACGGCAGGGGCTGCCGCCGCGCAGCGTCGTCTCGGTGACGGGGCTGCCGCTGAACGACGCGATCCGCCGGGGTCTCGCCGACGGCGTCCTGGACCGGCAGCCGATGTTCGACCGGATCACGCCGGAGGGGGTGGAGTGGGGGGAAGGGCGGCGAGTGGCGGCCGACGTGATCCTGTGGGCCACCGGGTTCCGTCCCGCCGTCGAGCACCTCGCTCCGCTGCGCCTGCGGGAGCCGGGCGGCGGCATCCGCGTCGAGGGCACCCGGGCGGTCGCCGACCCCCGCGTCCACCTCGTCGGCTACGGTCCTTCGGCCAGTACCGTCGGGGCCAACCGCGCCGGGCGCTCGGCCGTACGGGACATCAGGCGTCTGCTGGCGGAGGAACGCGTCGCGGCCTGACGCCCCTTTCGAGTGGTGGTGCCGGCCGGCTCACTCCTCGGGCCGGCCGCTCGCCTCCTGCCCCCTTCCCCCCTTACGCCTTTTCCCCCTTCTCCTTCTTCTGCCGTGCGTTGAACTCGGCGACGTTGCGCTGGTGCTCCTTGTGGTCGGCGGTGAAGCGGGTGTCGCCCGGTGCGACCGTGACGAAGTACAGCCAGTCGCCCGGCGTCGGGTTGATCGCCGCCCGCATCGCCTCCTCGCCGGGATTGTCGATCGGGGTGGGCGGCAGCCCCATGCGCGTGTACGAGTTGTAGGGGCTGTCGACCTCGGTGTCCGCCTCGGTGGAGCGCGATGCCGAACGGCCCGGGGCGTAGGCGAGCGTCGAGTCCATCTGCAGCGGCATCCCCCGCTCCAGCCGATTGAAGATCACCCGGGCCACCTTGCCCCGGTCGGCCTTGGTGGACGCCTCCGCCTGGACGATGCTCGCGACGGTGACGGCCTGGTAGACGCTCATCGCGTTGCGCTGCGCACCGGCGGCGGTCGGGGCGCCGTTGAACTTCTTGTTGGCGGTGTCGACCATCAGCGACAGCAGTTGCTCCGGCGTCGCCCCCTCCTTCAGCGGATAGGTCGCCGGGAAGAGATAACCCTCCGGGTTCCCCTCGGCGTCGTCCGGCAGCTTGAGGCCGGCCTTCGCGAGGGACTTCTTCGTGCTCCCCGCGGGCAGCCGGAGGGCCTCGTCGACGGCCGCGTACACCTGGCTCGCCCGGTGGCCCTCGGGGATCACCAGGGTGGTGGGGCGGGAATCGCCGTCGCCCAGGATCAGCAGGGGCACCGCCACGGCGGTGCCGGCCACGACGGCCCCGGTCACGACGAGGGCGAGCCGGCCCCGGCGCGTCAGTCGGATCGTGTTCCGTGACGGAGTGTTCTTCTGCATGCGGGCACGGTAACGCCCATAGGGCCCCAAACCCGGCATATTTTCATTTTGTCGGCTCCAGTTGGGCGTCCCTGCGGACAAGTCCCGCGTAGCGCCCGTCCAGCTCCAGCAGCTCCTCGTGCGTGCCGCGTTCGACCACCCGGCCCGCGTCGAGCACCACGATCTGGTCGGCGCCGCGGACGGTGGACAGCCGGTGGGCGATGGTGAGCGTGGTGCGGTCGGCCGACAGCGCGTCGATGGCCTGCTGGACGGCGGCCTCGGTACGGGTGTCGAGCGCGCTGGTCGCCTCGTCGAGGACGAGGACCGGCGGGTCGCGCAGGATGGTCCGGGCCAGCGCCAGACGCTGCTTCTCGCCACCGGAGAAACGGTGACCGCGCTCCCCCACGACCGTGTCGTACCCGTCGGGCAGGGCGGCGATGTGGTCGTGGATCTGCGCCGCGCGGGCCGCCGCGTGGAGTTCCTCGTCGGTGGCGTCGGGCTTGGCGAAGCGCAGGTTGTCGGCGACGGAGGCGTGGAAGAGGTACGTCTCCTGGGAGACGACGCCGACCGCGCGCGCCAGGGTGTCGAAGTCGAGGTCGCGCACGTCCACGCCGTCGAGGGTGACCCGGCCGGAGGTGACGTCGTACAGCCGGGGCACGAGGTGGCCGAGCGTGGACTTGCCGGCGCCGGTCGAACCGACCACGGCGAGGCTGGTGCCGGCGGGGACGGTGACGTCGACGCCGTCGAGGACGGGACCGCCCTTGCCGTCGTAGCCGAAGGTGACGTTCTCGAACCGGACCTCGCCGCCGACCCGGGCGAGGCGGACCGGCTCCGCGCGCTCGGTGATGTCGACCGGGAGGTCGAGGTACTCGAAGATGCGCTGGAACAGCGCGAGCGACGCCTGGACCTGGACACCGGTCGACAGCAGGCTCACCGCCGGCCGGAACAGACCCTGCTGGAGCGAGACGAAGGCGACGATCGTCCCGATGGAGACGCCGGGCCCGCCCGCCTGCAGGACGATGCCCGCGGTCCAGTAGATGACGGCGGGCATGGCGGCCATGACGATCGTGATGACGGCCATGCGCCAGCGGCCGGCCATGTTCGACCGCACCTCGAGGTCCACCAGCAGTTCGGACTCGTCGGCGAACGCCCTGGTCAGAGAGTCGGAGCGGCCCATGGTGCGGCCGAGCAGGATGCCGCTGACCGACAGCGACTCGGTGACCGTGGCGGCCATCGAAGCCATCTGCCTCTGGCGTTGGGTGGTGATCTTCTTGCGTTCGTTGCCGACGCGGCGGCTGATCCACACGAACGCCGGCAGCAGGACCAGCGAGACGACGGTCAGCCGCCAGTCGAGGACGAGCATCGCGACGACGGTGGCGACGACGCTGGTGAGGTTGGAGACCAACGAGGTCGCCGTCGAGGTCACGGTGGCCTGCATGCCGCCGATGTCGTTGGCGATGCGGGACTGGACCTCGCCGGTGCGGGTGCGCGTGAAGAAGGCGAGCGACATGCGCTGGAGCCGGTCGTAGACCGCGGTGCGCAGGTCGTGCATGACCCGTTGACCGACGGTCGTGGAGATCAGCGTCTGGAGCACTCCGAAGACGCTGGTGAGGACGGCGCCGAGGATCATGCCGAGGGCGAGCAGGCTGAGCAGTCCGGTCCGGCCCTCGGGGAGCGCGACGTCGAGGATCGTCTTCAGCAGGAACGGGGTGGCGACCGAGACGAGGGACGCCGCCCCGACGAGCAGGCCGACGATCGCGAGCCGCCCCCGGTAGGGGCGGAACAACTTCAGGATGCGGCGCACCTGCCGGGGCTGTTCCCCGGCGCCCGCGGGTGCGCTCCAGACGGGTTCGCGGTCGGGGTGCATGGTCTCCTTCGGGAACTGGCAGCAGGAAGCTGGAGGAAGTACAGGGCGACAGGGCGCGACAGGGAGCCGGGAACGGCCGCCCGGTGCCGGGCACGCCGGGGTCAGCGGAGCCTAGCTCATTGTTACCTATACTCACAATGAACGGCATCCTGATATTGTTCCGCGCATGACCACCCCCGACCCCGACGGCCTGCTGGCCGAGCAGCTGCTTCGGCTGACCCGCCGGGTGCACCGCATCCAGAAGCGTCATCTGGTGCGGCGCGAACTGGGCATCACCCCGGCCCAGTCCCGGTTGCTGCGCACCCTCGCCCACTACGCCTCACCACCGCGCATGGCCGATCTGGCCGAACGGCTGGAAGTGGTGCCACGAGCGGTGACGACGCTGGTCGACGGACTGGAGGCGAACGGCAAGGTACGGCGGGTGCCCGATCCGGCCAATCGGCGGGTGATCCGGATCGAGCTCACCGAGGACGGGCACACCGCCCTGCGGGAGCTGCACGCCGCGCGCCGGGCCGCCGCCGAGGAGATCCTGGCTCCGCTGACGGACGAACAGCGTGAGGCCCTCGGCGGTTTGCTGGACGCCCTGATCGACGGAACGGCGGCCGTACCGCGGCAGGACGACACGTCCTGCTGAGGCGGCGCGGCGCGCCCGTCCGGAGTCCGCGCCGTGCCCCTCCGGGGCGGGCAGCCGGTTCCGTGCGCTCTCGTGGAAAACCGTTTGCCTTCCCGTACGCAGCGGGGTCAACCTGTCACGGTTTGCTGCCGCAGTCGTCCGCGGACGACGCACGGCCCCGCCTCTGCGAGTCACTGGGACGTCATGCAGATCCAAGACCTTCCGTATCCCGATCCGGGCGTGCCCGATGCCCGCTCGGGTCCCCGATTCCTGTGGTGGCTCTTCCGGAATCAGCTCTCCGGCCAGCTCAGATCGCTGGCCTGGGGACTGCTGCACTTCACCGCCGTCGCCTCGCTGCCGTTCTGCGTGGGTGTCGGGGTCCAGGCCGCCGTCGACCGCTCCGGCTCCCGCCTGGCCCTGGCCGGCGGTCTCCTGGCGCTGGCGTGCGCGGCGAACGCCGTCGGTGACACCTTCCTGCACCGGACCGCCGTCACCAACTGGATCACCGCGGCCGCCCGCGTCCAGCAGGTGCTCGCCCGCAGGGCCGCGGTCATGGGGTCCGTGCTGACCCGGCGTGTCGCGGCCGGCGAGGTGATGGCGGTGTCCACCGGTGACGTCGAGAAGATCGGCTGGTTCGTGGAGGCCCTGTCGCGGTTCACCGCGGCGGTGGTCACCGTCGTGGCGGTCTGTGTCGGCCTGCTCGTCCTCCAGCCCGCGCTCGGCGTGCTCGTCGTCGTGGGGGTGCCCCTGCTGGCGCTCGCGGTGCTGCCCCTGCTGCCGCACGCCACCCGCAGGGCCGACGCCCAGCGGGAGAAGGCCGGCCGGGCCACGGAACTCGCCTCGGACACCGTCGCCGGACTGCGGGTGCTGCGCGGCATCGGCGGCGAGGAACTGTTCCTCGAGCGCTACCGGCGCGCGTCCCAGGACCTCCGCCACGCGGCCGTGCGCAGTGCCCGGATGTGGTCCCTCATCGCGGCGGTCCAGGTGCTGCTGCGGGGAATCCTGCTGATCGCCGTGGTCTGCTACGGCGTCCACCTGGCCCGTGAGGGACGCATCGCGGTGGGCGAACTGGTCACCGTCTACAGCTCGGTCATGCTGCTCGCCTACCCGCTGCGGCACTTCGAGGAGATCGCCATGGCGTACTCCTTCTCACGGCCTTCGGCCACCCGCGCGGCGCGTGTGCTGTCGCTGGAGCGGGCCACGGGCACCTCGGGCGCGCCGCCTGCCGTCACGCCCGCCGGTGACCTGTACGACCCGGTGACCGGTCTGCTCGCCCCGGCGGGCCGGCTCACCGCCGTGGTGTGCGGGGATCCGGACGCGGCGGGGCGGCTGGCCGAACGGCTCGGCGGGCACGCGGCGTCCGCCGGGCGGGACGGTTCGGTGCTGCTCGGCGGGGTGCCGCTCGACGAGCTGCCGCTGGACGCCGCCCGCGGCGCCGTCCTCGTGCAGGACAAGGACCCGGTGCTGCTCTCCGGCACGCTGCGCGAACTGCTCGACGTACCCGCCTCCGGTGCCGTCGGAGCGCGCGAGGCCCTGGAGGCCGCGCAGTGCGGGGACGTGCTGGCGGCACTGGTGCAGGGTTCACCCGCCGCAGCCGATCCGATGGACGCGCTGATCACCGAACGCGGACGGTCCCTCTCCGGCGGCCAGCGCCAGCGGCTCTCCCTGGCCCGGTCGCTGGTCGCCGATCCGGAGGTACTCGTACTGGACGAGCCGACCTCCGCCGTGGACTCGCACACCGAGGCCCGTGTCGCACAGGGCCTGGGCGAACTGCGGGCGGGCCGCACCACCGTGGTCTTCGCCTCGTCGCCCCTGCTGCTCGACCGGGCCGACCAGGTGGTCTTCCTGCACGACGGAGCTGTCGTGGCGGTGGGCGGCCACCGCGAGCTGGTGCGGACCGAGCCCCGGTACCGGGCCGTGGTGGCCCGGGAGGACCGCGACGGCCTGAAGGACGTCGACGACCTGAAAAGCCTGAACGACCTGAACGACCTGGACGACCTGAACGACCTGGACGACCTGGACGACCTGGACGACCTGGACGGTCCGAACGGTCTGAACGCTCTGGAAGAACTCGAAGAGATCGAGGAGACGGCATGATCGGCGTGGCGCCACCGGCCTACGACCCGGCGGCCCCCACCACGGCCGGCACCCTGCCCGTGGGCGCCCCCGCCACCGTCCGCGCCTACGTGGCCGAGCTGCTCCGCAGGCACCGCCGGGCCTTCGTCCTGCTGATCACGGTGAACACCGTCGCGGTGGTCTCCTCGATGATCGGCCCGTATCTGCTGGGCGGTCTGGTGGAGCGGGTGTCCGACCGGACGCGGGAGCTCCATCTGGGGCTCACCGCCGGGCTGTTCGTGCTCGCGCTGATCGTCCAGGCGGTGTTCGTCCGGCAGGTCCACCTGCGCGGGGCCGTACTCGGCGAGCGGATGCTGGCCGATCTGCGCGAGGACTTCCTGGTGCGGTCGGTCGGACTGCCCCCGGGAGTGCTGGAACGCGCCGGAACCGGTGATCTGCTGTCCCGGATCACCACCGACATCGACCGGCTCGGCAACGCGATGCGCGAGGCCGTGCCCCAGCTGACCATCGGTGTGGTGTGGGCGGCGTTGCTGCTGGGCGGTCTGGTGGTCACGGCGCCCGAACTGGCGCCGGCCGTGCTGGTGGCCGTTCCGCTGCTGGTGGCCGGCTGCCGCTGGTACTTCCGGCGGGCGCCGTCGGCGTACCGCTCGGAGGCCGCCGGGTACGCCGCCGTGGCCGCGGCGCTCGCCGAGACCGTGGACGCGGGGCGGACGGTGGAGGCCCACCGCCTCGGCGAGCGCCGCGTGGCGCTGTCGGATCAGCGGGTGCGGGAGTGGACGGCCTGGGAGCGCTACACGCTCTGGCTCCGGTCGGTGCTCTTCCCGGTCGTCAACATCACCCACGTGACCGTGCTCGGCTCGGTGCTGATGATCGGTGGGGTGTTCGTCCTCCAGGGCTGGATCGGTGTCGGCCAGCTGACGACCGGGACGCTGCTCGCCCAGATGCTCGTCGACCCGGTCGGGCTGATCCTGCGCTGGTACGACGAGTTGCAGGTGGCCCAGGTGTCGCTGGCCCGGCTGGTCGGCGTCCGGGAGATCGAGCCCGACGCCGGTGACGGCACCCTGGCCCCCGACGGGCGCCGGGTGCGCGCGGAGCAGGTGCGCTTCGGCTACCACGAGGGCGTCGACGTGCTGCGCAAGGTGTCGCTCGAGGTCGCCCCCGGCACCCGGCTGGCGCTGGTCGGTCCGTCCGGCGCCGGCAAGTCCACTCTGGGCCGGCTGCTCGCCGGTGTCTACGCGCCCCGGGACGGCACGGTGACCCTGGGCGGTGCCGAGCTGTCCCGGATGACCGCGGAACGGGTCCGTAGCCATGTGGCCCTCGTCAACCAGGAGCACCACGTCTTCGTGGGTTCCCTGCGCGACAACCTGCGGCTCGCCCGGACGGACGCCGAGGACGACCGGTTGTGGGCGGCACTCGGCGCGGTCGACGCGGACGGCTGGGCCCATGCGCTCGACGACGGTCTCGACAGTGAGGTCGGCTCGGGAGGGCTCGCGCTCACCCCGGCCCAGGCCCAGCAGATCGCGCTGGCCCGCCTGGTGCTGGCCGACCCCCACACGCTGGTCCTGGACGAGGCGACCTCACTGCTCGACCCCCGCGCGGCGCGGCGTCTGGAGCGCTCCCTGTCCCGGGTCCTCGACGGTCGCACCGTCGTCGCCATCGCCCACCGCCTGCACACCGCCCATGACGCGGACGTCATCGCCGTCGTCGAGAACGGCCGCATCAGCGAGCTGGGCAGCCACGACGAGCTGGTCGCCGCGGACGGCGCGTACGCGGCGCTGTGGCGTTCCTGGCACGGGTGAGGCCACTGCCGCCCGCCCGGCGGGACGCCGTGCCGTTGCGCGGAGCCGAACCTGGGTGGAAGGCTGGAGTCAGGCACCGGCTCGGGGAACATCCGGGGGCTCCGGAGGGCCGGGGTGCGGGTGAGGCCGGTGCTCCGTGCAGGTGCGGCCCGCAGCGGGCCACGGCGGGAACGGGCCCGTCGCCACCCCTGGAGGTACCCGTGAACAGTGCCGGCGGTTGGGGAGACGATGTCTACCAGCCCGACGAGTCCGAGGTTCAGGACGACGCCGGACTGCTCGATGCCGAGGACACCCTCATGGACGACGGCGTGGACGACCCCCTCGACCGGGGCTGGTCCCCTCCCGAGCGGCCGTGGGCCGTGGAGCACACCGGTGTGACGGCCGCGGAGGGCCGCGAGGGCGAGACGCTGGACCAGCGGCTCGCCGAGGAGCTGCCCGACACCGCGGCTCTCGACGGCGACGGCCTCGGCGACAGCGAGGGCACCGACGGCGAACTCCTGGACAACGAGGTCGGTGCCGCGCGCTCCGGCCGGCTCGTCGCTCCCGACGAGGGGGCGCACGAGGACGAGGAGACCGCCCTGGTGGCCACGGACGTCGGTATCGACGGCGCGGCGGCCTCGGCCGAGGAGGCCGCCGTGCATGTCATCGACGAGGACACCCTGCCCGGGTGACCCCCTCCGCCTCCCTGCCCGCCGTCCCCGGACGAGGCACGTCGCAACGAGTGGCACGAGTCGCACAAGGAGCTTTCATGCAGCAGGACAAGCACCCCGACTACCACCCCGTCGTCTTCCGCGACCGGTCCGCCGGTTACGCCTTCCTCACCCGGTCCACCGCGACCAGCGAGCAGACCATCGAATGGGACGACGGCGAGACCTACCCGGTGGTGGAGGTGGAGATCTCCTCGGAGAGCCACCCCTTCTACACGGGCAAGGCGCGCACCGTGGACACGGAAGGGCGCGTCGCCCGCTTCGAGCGCCGGTACGGCGGTGAGGGCTCCGGGTGAGAGCCCCGGGCGGGCCGGGCCGCCGCCTCAGACCACGTTGAGCGCCACCGCGCCGCCCACTCCGCCGAGCAGCATGAACGCCGGCATCAGCACCTTGATCTCCACCCAGCTGCCCGCCTTGAACCGCATCGCCTTCGGCGGGCCCACGGGGTACCAGCGCCTGCGGCCCACCGGTATGGGCCACAGGATCGGACAGCCGGAGACGGTCAGCGCGTCCCCGATGTCGTGGACCAGCGCGCCCAGGACGATCGGCAGCCCCAGCCACAGGTACTCCTGGCCCGGTGCAGTGAACAGCCAGGCGGCGCCGTTGCCCGGCTGGTCCAGGATGTCCGCGAGGATCCACGCGCTGGTCGCGGCGAGCAGCCACACCAGTACGTCGCTGCTGGCGCCCCGGGCCGCCCGCCACAGCAGACCCTCGATGGCCAGCACCATGTGGACGAAGAGGATGGCCAGCACCGCCCACCGGCCGCCGGTGATGGCCAGGACGGAGGTGCCCCCGCCGATCATGACCGCCCACAGCCAGGTGTGGGTGAGGGTGCGGTGGCCGCCGGAACGGCGTGGGTCGCCCGGCTTCCTGGTGGCCTTGTAGACGGCGGACGACAGCTTGTCGACGATCTCGCACAGCCTGCGGGAGACGGGCCCGAAGGCGCGGGATATCGTCGCCGCCTTGTGGTCCAGGTCCGGGGCGAGGGCGGCGCCGGCGCAGATGAGCGCGCCGACGAGCAGCACCGGCCAGGGCATCGGGCTCCCTGCGGCGGCCGTCGCCGCTCCGACACCGAGCCAGGCCGCGGCGCCCGACAGTGAGTGTGCTGGTCCCATCATCCCCGTTACCCGCCCCATTGCTCGTGCACCGCTGTCCGGTTGACCAGGTGCGCTGACGCCTCTCGGCGCCACAGCGTAGCCTTAGCGATCTTCGTTCCCGAATCCGATTCCCACGCGGGGCCCGACGGCAGGCAAGATGGGGGGTGTGACCCTTATCGATCAGCTGCCACCGACCGCCGACCCCGACGCCCTGTACGAAGCCTTCGAGTCGTGGGCCGAGGAACGCGGTCTCACGCTCTACCCCCACCAGGAGGAGGCGCTGATCGAGGTGGTCTCCGGGGCGAACGTGATCGTCTCGACGCCCACCGGCTCGGGCAAGAGCATGATCGCGGCGGCCGCCCACTTCGCCGCGCTGGCGCGGGACGAGGTCACCTTCTACACGGCCCCCATCAAGGCCCTGGTGTCGGAGAAGTTCTTCGAGCTGTGCAAGGTCTTCGGCACGGAGAACGTCGGCATGCTGACCGGCGACGCGTCCGTCAACGCCGACGCCCCGGTCATCTGCTGCACCGCCGAGGTGCTGGCCTCGATCGCGCTGCGCGACGGCAGGTACGCCGACGTCGGCCAGGTCGTGATGGACGAGTTCCACTTCTACGCGGAGCCGGACCGCGGCTGGGCCTGGCAGATCCCGCTGCTGGAACTGCCGCAGGCGCAGTTCGTCCTGATGTCGGCGACGCTCGGTGACGTCTCCTTCTTCGAGAAGGACCTCGCCCGCCGCACCGGCCGCCCCACCTCGGTGGTCCGCTCGGCGACCCGCCCGGTGCCGCTGTCCTACGAGTACCGCTACACGCCGCTCACCGAGACGCTCACGGATCTGCTGGCGGCCCGGCAGGCTCCGGTTTACATCGTGCACTTCACGCAGGCGCAGGCGGTGGAGCGGGCCCAGGCGCTGATGAGCATCAACATGTGCACGCGTGAGGAGAAGGACCGGATCGCCGATCTGATCGGCAACTTCCGCTTCACCACCAAGTTCGGCCGCAACCTCTCCCGCTACGTCCGGCACGGCATCGGTGTGCACCACGCCGGCATGCTGCCCAAGTACCGGCGGCTGGTGGAGAAACTCGCGCAGGCCGGTCTGCTGAAGGTCATCTGCGGTACGGACACGCTGGGTGTGGGCGTCAACGTCCCGATCCGCACGGTGCTGTTCACCGCCCTGACCAAGTACGACGGGAACCGGGTGCGCACGCTGCGGGCCCGGGAGTTCCATCAGATCGCGGGCCGCGCCGGACGGGCCGGCTTCGACACCGAGGGGTTCGTCGTCGCCCAGGCCCCCGAGCACGTCATCGAGAACGAGAAGGCGCTGGCCAAGGCGGGCGACGACCCGAAGAAGCGCCGCAAGGTCGTCCGCAAGAAGGCGCCCGAGGGGTTCGTCGCCTGGTCGGAGCAGAGCTTCGAGAAGCTCATCGGATCCGATCCCGAGCCGCTGACCTCGCGTTTCCGGGTGACGCACACGATGCTGCTGTCGGTGATCGCCCGGCCCGGCAACGCCTTCGAGGCGATGCGGCACCTCCTCGAGGACAACCACGAGCCGCGCCGGCAGCAGCTGCGGCACATCCGGCGGGCGATCGCCATCTACCGCTCGCTGCTGGACGGCGGCATCGTCGAGAAGCTGGACGCGCCGGACGCCGAGGGCCGGATCGTCCGGCTGACCGTGGATCTCCAGCAGGACTTCGCGCTGAACCAGCCGCTGTCCACCTTCGCGCTGGCCGCGTTCGAGCTGCTGGACCCCGACTCGCCGTCGTACGCGCTCGACATGGTGTCCGTGGTGGAGTCCACGCTGGACGACCCGCGCCAGATCCTCGCCGCCCAGCAGAACAAGGCGCGCGGCGAGGCGGTCGCCCTGATGAAGGCGGACGGCGTCGAGTACGAGGAGCGCATGGAGCGCCTCCAGGACATCACGTACCCGAAGCCGTTGGAGGAGCTGCTCTTCCACGCGTACAACACCTACCGCAAGAGCCATCCCTGGGTCGGCGACCATCCGCTGTCGCCGAAGTCCGTGGTGCGGGACATGTACGAACGGGCGATGTCCTTCACGGAGTTGGTGTCCCACTACGAGCTGGCCCGCACCGAGGGCATCGTGCTGCGGTACCTGGCCAGCGCCTACAAGGCCCTGGAGCACACGGTCCCGGACGACCTGAAGTCCGAGGACCTCCAGGACCTGATCGCCTGGCTGGGCGAGATGGTGCGTCAGGTCGACTCCAGTCTGCTGGACGAGTGGGAGCAGTTGGCCAACCCCGCGGAGATGACCGCCGAGGAGGCCCAGGAGAAGGCCGACCAGGTCAAGCCGGTCACCGCCAACGCGCGTGCCTTCCGCGTCCTGGTCCGCAACGCCATGTTCCGCCGGGTCGAACTCGCCGCTCTGGACCAGGTCGACGCGCTGGGCGAGCTGGACGCCGAGGCCGGTTGGGACGCGGACGCCTGGGGCGAGGCGATGGACAAGTACTGGGACGAGTACGAGGAGCTCGGCACCGGCCCCGACGCCCGCGGTCCCAAGCTGCTGCTGATCGAGGAGGTGCCGGCCGACGGGCTGTGGCGGGTCCGGCAGATCTTCGACGATCCGAACGGCGACCACGACTGGGGCATCAGCGCGCAGGTCGACCTCACCGCCTCCGACGCGGAGGGCCGTGCGGTCGTCCGGGTCACCGATGTCGGCCAGCTGTGAGCACAGGAGCATTTCTCGCATGACGAATCCGACCGAGAGCCTCGTCGCCCTGCTCGACCTGGAGCAGATCGAGGTCAACATCTTCCGGGGCCGCAGTCCGCAGGAGTCGCTGCAGCGGGTCTTCGGCGGCCAGGTGGCCGGCCAGGCCCTGGTCTCCGCGGGCCGCACCACCGAGGGCGACCGCCCCGTGCACTCGCTGCACGCGTACTTCCTGCGCCCGGGGCGTCCCGGGGTGCCGATCGTGTACGAGGTGGAACGGGTGCGGGACGGACGGTCGTTCACGACCCGCCGGGTCACCGCCGTGCAGCAGGGGCGCACGATCTTCAATCTCACCGCCTCCTTCCACAAGCCCGAGCAGGGGAGTTTCGAGCACCAGCTGCCGCCGGCCCGCGCGGTCCCGGACCCCGAGTCGCTGCCGACGGTCACGGACGAGATCCGCGAGCATCTGGGCGCGCTGCCGGAGCAGTTGGAGCTGATGGCCCGCCGTCAGCCCTTCGACATCCGCTACGTGGACCGGCTGCGCTGGAACCGGGACGAGGTCAAGGACGCCGAGCCGCGCAGCGCGGTGTGGATGCGCGCGGTCGGCCCGCTCGGTGACGATCCGCTGGTGCACACCTGCGCCCTGACCTACGCCAGCGACATGACCTTGCTGGACGCCGTCCGGATCCCGGTGGAACCGCTGTGGGGCCCGCGGGGCTTCGACATGGCCTCGCTGGACCACGCCATGTGGTTCCACCGCCCGTTCCGTGCGGACGAGTGGTTCCTGTACGACCAGGAGTCACCGATCGCCACGGGCGGGCGGGGGCTGGCCCGCGGGCGGATCTACGACCGTGCGGGGCGGATGCTGGTGTCCGTCGTCCAGGAGGGTCTGTTCCGGGCGTTGTAGACCGGCGGGCCGGTCGCCGGTTCCCGCCGCGTGCTTCCGGCCGACGCCCGGCCGGCCGGGCGTGGCGGGCGGTCCGGGCGTGGCGGGCGTGTTCGTCGTGGTGGTGTGGGTGGTGGTGTTCACGGACATGCTCGTCTCCCCCGCGGAATGCGCACGGCCGGCACGGCGTGCGCCGGCCCGGAGAGAACCGTATCCACACGGTCACTCTCTGCGACAGGCCTGTGGACAACTCCGCGGGGTCGACGAGCGTGCGGGTCAGCTCCCCGCGAGACCGTTGGAGCCCGGTCGGCGGGCGTCCACGTCCAGGTGTTCTCCGACCCGGTTGACCAGCAGGGTCATCTCGTAGGCGACCCGTCCGACGTCGGCCTCGGCCCCGCTGAGCACGCACAGACAGCTGCCGGCGCCCGCCGCGGTGACGAAGAGCATGGCGTCGTCGAACTCGATCATCGTCTGGCGCATTCCGCCCGCACCGAAGTGCTGTCCGGATCCCCTGGCGAGGCTGTGCAGTCCGGACGACACGGCCGCCAGGTACTCCGCGTCCTCCCGGCGCAGTCCCGTGCTCGTCCCGGTCACCAGTCCGTCGTTGGACAGGACCAGAACGTGCCGCACCTGCTCGACACGCTGGGCCAGGTCGTCCAGCAGCCAGTCGAGTCCCTGTTGTTGCGTCATTTCGCGCATCTCCCCCTTGCTCTTCCCCGTGATGGTTCCCGTGGTCCTGTTCGTGAGCCTTTCCGTTCGCTTCCCCCGTGCGGCACATCCCCTGGCGGGGAGATCCCCGTGGCCAGCCTTCCCCACGACCGGGCGCCGGACAAGGAGGTTAGGAGCCATGGGGCAGAAGATGACCGACGAGGAACGGCGCGATTCCGTCCCGCACGGAACACGTGAGGAACCCGTGAGGAACCCGCACGGAACCCGTACCGGCGAGCTCTTTGCCGCCGGACGGTGCGGTCCGGGCCGTCCGGTGGGGGATCATGCGGGACATGAGCGACGACCGCACGGACGACCACACACACGTCCAGGAGTTCTTCACCGCACGTGCCGCCGGCTGGGACCGCCGTTTCCCCGACGACGGTCCGGCCTACGCGGCCGCGGTCGCCGACCTCGGACTGCGTGCGGGCGACCGGGTGCTCGACGCGGGCTGCGGCACCGGACGGGCCCTGCCGCCGCTGCGTGCCGCGGTGGGCTCCTCGGGGACGGTCCTCGGGGCGGATCTGACGCCGGCCATGCTGCGGGAGGCCGCGGCCGCCGGACGGGACGGCGACGGCACGCTGCTGCTCACCGACGTCGCCGCACTGCCCCTGCGCCCGGGGTCGCTCGACGCCGTGTTCGCGGCGGGCCTCATCGCGCACCTGCCCCATCCGGCCGAAAATCTCCGTGAGTTGGCACGGGTGGTGCGCCTCGGTGGGACGCTCGCGCTGTTCCACCCGATCGGCAGGGCCGCGCTCGCCGCCCGCCAGGGCCGCTCGCTCACACCGGACGATCTCCGCGCGGAGCACAACCTCCGCCCGCTGCTGGCCGGTTCGGGCTGGCGCATGACGTCGTACGCCGACGAGGAGACGCGGTTCCTGGCGCTGGCCGTCCGGGAGGACTGACCTCTTCGGCCGCCCCGGTGCTCAGTCGGTGGGCGCGCTGTCCGGGTGTCGCACCGGGCAGCCGCCGAGGCCCGGCACCGGGCGGGTGCCCAGGTCCTCCAGTCGGTAGCCGTCCGGATAGCTCTTGATCTCCCGGTTCTGCCGGGCGAAGTGCGGGGCGCGCCGGGGCGGCAGCAGCCGGACCGCGCGGCCGCGCAGCCGCACCGCGCGGCGTACGCACGCGCGTGTGGCGGCGCTCGGCGGGGTGTACCGGAAGGCCCGCAGGAGGGGGTCGTCGAGCAGGGCCAGTGTGGCGGTGCGCAGCAGCGGGGCGAGCGGGCGCGGGTACCAGGAGGCCATGAGAGCGAGCGTGGCGTCCGAGACCCGGCGCGCGCCCTCGTCCCAGCCGAAGTGGGACTGCTCGTAGGAGTCGAGGCAGCTCTCGAACTCCTCGTAGGAGCCGGGGATGCCCTGGATGCCCATGTGCCGCCCGAGTGTCTGGTAATGGACGACACTGGCGACGGTCTCGTGCCGTGACATCCTGCGCCACCCGTAGGCGTCGATCCACCGCTTGGGCATCACGACGAACGTGCACAGGACGTACCGCATGTCGTCGTCGGGGATGTCGTAGCTGCGGTGCATCCGGTTGATGCGGCGGATCGCGGTCCGGCCCCGGTCACTGCCGAATCCGTGCTCGACGAGGGCGTCCAGGAGGAGCGAGGTGTCGTCGTAGCGCTTCTGGGAGCGGTCCGTGAGCTCCGCGGTCTCGGCGAGCAGACGGCCGATGCGGGGAACCGGCGTACGTGCGGTACAGGGCGAGTTCGAGTGACCGGGCGAAGTCCCAGGGGAATTCGTACGCCGCGCTGAGGCGGTAGATCTCCGTGGCGTCCCGGTGCGGGTCCATCCGCCGGATCTGTTCCAGTCGCTCGAAGCGCTTCACCGCGCCGCCCCCTCCTGCCACCGGACTTCGACTCTACTGTGTGTCGCGGGATCCGTACGTCCGGTGAGGGTCACGGCGGTCCACCGGGTGCCCGAGGGCACGCCCGGCGGGGCTCGGAGCGGCCGGCCCCGGAACCGGGCCGGGGCCAGGGCTTGACCCGGTTCCGGCCCGCCGGACGCGCCCCCCGGTCTCAGCGGCCCAGCTCCTTGCGCGAGACACGACGCAGCCGGCTCCGCTGTGAAGGGTCCAGGGCGAGGTACGCGGCGGCCGGAACTCCCAGGATGATCAGGAGCGCCGCCCACCAGGGCAGCCAGATGAGCAGGATGAGCCCGGCCACCGCACCCCCTGCGGCGATCTTGGCGTTCTTCGACATGAGTGTCGCCTCCTTCGCGGCCGTTGCCGCTCTCTGTCGTGAAAACGGACCCGCGCCCACGGCGGTTCCGGCCGCGACCCTGAGACGTCCCTGAGATTCGCCCCCGGGCTTCCCTGAGAGCCACCGGCGACCCGGCGACCCGGCGATGCCCCGGAACGGAACACGATCGCGCGTCCATGGTGACCCGGTTCACCGCCCAGGGATACCCGGTCGCCCCCGGCCGTGCTGTACTCTCGGCGGCTCCGACGCCACTAGTCAAGTTTGATGAATCAATGAAACAAGGGATCTCCGTCATCGTCGCGCAGCCGCCTCCCCCGCCGCACGCTCCCGCTCAGTACGCCGAACTGGCCCGCTGTTCGGCCGTGTTCGTACCCGGTGACCCGGCCCGCACCGGCCGGATCGCCTTCTGGCGGCCCGACGGGTCGGCTCCCCCCGCCGTGGACGCGGCGTCGGTCGAGGAGCTGACCGTCGTCGTTCCCGGCGAGAGCGGGGTGGAGACGGTGGACGTCCCGGCGGCGCTGCTGCCGGTGCGCGCCGCGCTGCCCGTCCTCACCCGGGCACGGAGGCACGACGAAGGGCACCCCGCCGCCGTGTTCTGGGGCGCTGCCGCCGTGCACGCCCTGGCTCTGGTGGCGCGCGGTCTGCTGCTGCCGGGGCTGTCCCCGGCCGGCCACGACGCCTGGCGCACCGGCCCGCTGGACGCGGAGGACGTCGAGGCGGTGCGCCGGCTGGCCGCCGCGATGCCGCCCGAGGCGCACGCCCTGCCGCTGGGCGGCCCGGGGCCGCTGCGCCTGCCCGATCCCGAACGGCTGCTGCGCGCCTTCCTCGACGCGGTCGCCGACACCCTGCCCCGCTCCCCCGCCGCTCCCCTCGTCACCGGCACCCCCGCCTACGCGGCGCCGCAGCGGCAGCACCTGCCCGAACTGCGCGACTGGGCCGCCGACGTCGCCGCGGGCCACGACGCCGGCGTACGCCTGTCGCTGCGCGTCGAGGTGCACGGCCTCACGGACCTGACGGGGCTCACGGACCCCCGGGACGACGGCGCCGTGGACAGCGGCACCATGGACGACGACGGCGCGAACGCCACGTTCCGAGTGGTGCTCCAGGTGCACAGTGTGAGCGATCCCGCGCTCGTCGCGGACGCCGCCGACGTGTGGGCGGCCCCCTCGGCCGGTTCGGCCGGTTCGGACAGCACAGACGGCACACACGGCACAGACGGTGCATACGGAACAGACGGCGCGGCCGGCGGCTTCGGACCGCGCGCCCGGATGGACACGCTGCTCGCGCTCCGCCGCGCCGCCCGCGCCTGGGCCCCGCTCGCCCCCCTGCTGTCGGCGACCGTGCCGGACGCGGTCGAGCTCGTCGACGAGGAGGTCACCGAGCTCCTCGGTGAGGGCGCCAGGGCGCTCGCCGGCGCGGGTGTCGACGTGCACTGGCCGAGGGAGCTGACCCGCGAACTGACCACCCGCGCGGAGATCGGTCCCGCTGCCGACGAGCGGCACGCCGGGCAAACCGGCGTCGCGGACGCCTCGCAGGGACCGTCCTTCCTCTCCGCCGACGCGCTGCTCGCCTTCGACTGGTCGTTCGCCCTGGGCGACCGGCAGCTCACCCGCGCGGAGCTGGACCGGCTCGCGGAGAGCAAGCGTCCCGTCGTGCGGCTGCGCGACCAGTGGGTGCTGCTCGATCCTCGGGAGGTGCTCCGCGCCCGCGCGCGCCAGGACCACGAGGTGCGGCCCGTCGACGCGCTGGGGGCCGCCCTGACCGGCTCGGTGGAGGTGGACGGCCACCGGATCGAGGTGCGGCCCACCGGCTGGCTGGCGGCCCTGCGGGACCGCCTCGCCGACCCCGAGGCGCAGCAGCCCGTCGCACAGCCGGCGGCTCTGGCCGCCACCCTGCGGGACTACCAGCGGCGCGGGCTGAACTGGCTGGCCCACATGACGTCCGTGGGCCTGGGCTGCTGCCTCGCCGACGACATGGGCCTCGGCAAGACCGTCACCCTGATCGCCCTGCATCTGCACCGGCAGTCCGATCCCGCGTCCGCCGGTCCCACCCTCGTGGTGTGCCCGACCTCCCTGATGGGCAACTGGCAGCGGGAGATCGAACGGTTCGCGCCCGGTACGCCGGTGCGCCGCTTCCACGGTGCGCGCCGCTCGCTGGACGACCTGGCCGAGGGCGAGTTCGTCCTCACCACGTACGGCACCATGCGCCTGGACGCTCCCCGGCTCGCCGAGGTGGACTGGGGAATGGTCGTCGCCGACGAGGCCCAGCACGTGAAGAACCCGTACGCGGCGACGGCCCGGCAGCTGCGCTCCATCGGCGCACGCGCACGCGTGGCGCTCACCGGCACCCCCGTGGAGAACAACCTCTCGGAACTGTGGGCCGTCCTGGACTGGACGACGCCCGGCCTGCTCGGCCGGCTGGGCACCTTCCGCAGGCGGTACGCGGACGCCGTGGAGGGCGGGCAGGACCCGGCCGCGGCGGAGCGGCTGGCCCGGCTGGTACGGCCGTTCCTGCTGCGCCGCCGCAAGTCGGACCCCGGGATCGCGCCCGAGCTGCCGCCGAAGACGGAGACGGACCACCCGGTGTCGCTCACCCAGGAGCAGGCGGGGCTGTACGAGGCCGTGGTGCGGGAGGCCCTCGCCGAGATCTCCGGCGCCGACGGCACCGACGGCATGGCGCGGCGGGGAATGATCGTGAAGCTGCTGACCGGGCTCAAGCAGATCTGCAACCATCCGGCGCAGTTCCTCAAGGAGGACCGTCCGGTGCTCGCGGGGCGGTCCGGGAAGCTGGAGTTGCTGGACGAGCTCCTCGACACGGTGCTCGCCGAGGAGGCCGGGGTGCTGGTCTTCACGCAGTACGTGCGGATGGCCCGTCTGCTGGAGCGTCACCTCGCCGCGCGGGGCGTGCCGTCGCAGTTCCTGCACGGCGGCACTCCGGTGGCCGAGCGCGAGGCGATGGTGCGGCGTTTCCAGGACGGCGAGGTCCCGGTCTTCCTGCTGTCGTTGAGGGCGGCGGGCACGGGGCTGAACCTCACCCGGGCCGAGCACGTCGTGCACTACGACCGCTGGTGGAACCCCGCCGTCGAGGCGCAGGCGACGGACCGCGCGTACCGCATCGGCCAGACCCGGCCGGTGCAGGTGCACCGGCTGATCGCCGAGGGCACGATCGAGGACCGCATCGCCGGACTGCTGGCCCGCAAACGCGAACTGGCGGACGCGGTGCTCGGCTCCGGGGAGGCGGCGCTCACCGAACTGACGGACGCCGAACTGGCGGATCTGGTGGAACTGCGAGGGGGAACACGATGAGCCGGTACGACGGTGATGCGGCCGGCGGTGAAGCCGCCGGGCCGGAGCGGACGTTCGCCGCACCGCCTCCCGCGCGGGGGCGTGGTTTCGCGCGGACCTGGTGGGGCCGGGCCTGGCTGACGGCGCTGGAGGACACGGCCCTGGACGGCCGGCAGCTCAAGGCGGGGCGCAGGCTCGCCCGCGCGGGAGCGGTCGGCGCGGTGTCCGTCCGTCCGGGACGCATCACGGCCGTCGTGCAGGACCGCGACCGCACGGCGCACCGGGCGGACGTCCTGCTCCAGGAGCTGTCCGGCGAGCAGTGGGACCGTTTTCTGGGCATGGCCGTCGAACGGGCCGGACATGTGGCGGCGCTGCTCGACCGGGAGATGCCGCCGCACCTGGTGGAGGACGCGGAGTCGGCCGGGGTCGAACTGCTGCCGGGCCTGGGCGATCTGGAGCCGGAGTGCGACTGCGGGGCCTGGGACCACTGCGGTCACACGGCGGCGCTCTGCTACCAGGTGGCCCTGCTGCTGGACCAGGATCCGTTCGTCCTGTTCCTGCTGCGGGGACGCGGTGAGCGGGCCCTGCTGGACGCGCTCCGGTCGCATGCCGGGACCCGCACGGAGAAGCGGTCCCGCCCGGAGGGCGTGGACGCGGCCGAGGCGTTCGCGGTGGGCGGCATCCGGCCGGGGCTGCCCGCCGCTCCCCCGCTGCCCGTGGCGCCGGGGGTGCCGCCGTCACTGGACACGGACGGGCCGCCCCCCGCCGGGATCGACCCGTCCGCCCTGGAGTTCCTGGCCGCGCGGACCTCCGCGCAGGCCCGTCACCTGCTCGCGGAGGCGCTCCGGGACGGGCATGAACGGCAGTCGCATGAACGGCAGTCGGTGGAGCCGGAGCCGACGGTGGCCCGGGACGCGGTGCGGCTGGCCGCCGGTGACCCGGCGCGCGCCGTGGCGGACCGGCTCGCCACCGGTTCGGGGCGTGGCCGGGAGGGTCTGGCCGTGGCCGTGCGGGCCTGGCGCCAGGGTGGTACGGCGGCGCTAGCCGTGCTCGACGAGGAGTGGACGGTGGACGCCGAAGCGCTCGCCCGGGCGCGCGGGGCCCTCGAGTCGGCCTGGGCCGAGGGCGACGAGTACGAGCGGCCGGTGTTCCGGGCTCGCGCCAACCGCTGGACCGTCGTCGGCGCGCCGGTCCAGCTGCGGCTGGGACGCGACGGCCGCTGGTGGCCGTACCGCAAGGAGCGCGGCCGTTGGGTCCCGGCGGGAGGCGCCGCTCAGGACCCGGCGACGGCCCTGGCGTCGGCGAGGGCGGAGCTCCGCTCCGGGAGAAGGGCCTGAAACAGCCCTCCCCCGACGGACGCCGCGTACGTGCCCGGCCCGGGTCAGCGCAGCCCGGCCTCGTCCAGGGGCGGGAGGAGCGATTCGAGCCCGCTCGGCAGATTGCTGGGCACGCCGCTCGGCAGCTCGGTCGGCAGACCGCTGGGCGGTTCGCTCGGGAAGTCCGACGGCAGTTCGGTGGGGAGACCGGACGGCAGCAGGCTCTCCGGACCGTTGGGCAGCTCGGACGGGACGCCCGGGGACGGGTCGGGCGAACCGGGGGCGGCCGTGCCGCTCCCGGCGGGGCCTTCGTCCGGCGGGTCGTCGCCTCCCGAGGCCGTCAGCACGACCACGAAGACGGCCGCCACGGCCACGATCGCCGCGAGCACGATGAGCAGCAGGTTCCTGCGCCCACCGGGCCCTGGTCCCCCTCCGTCCCCTCCGCCCCCGGGCGGGCCCTGCGGCGGGTCGGGGGGCGGAGGCGGACCGGGCGGAGGCGGGTCCGGCGGCGGAGATGCGCCGCCGTACGAGGGGGGTCCGAAGCCGCCGCCCGGGGGCGGCGTGTCATCCGGCGGGCCGGGCGGCTGGGGCGGTACCGGTGGCTTGGCCATACCGGCCATGGTCGCCTCGGACGCGCTCCCGGCGCGAGCGTCCCGCACGGAATGCGACACGGAGCCGGGGCACGGGCCCGGCCTCCGCGGTGTGCTCCGCGCGGCGGCCGGGCTCGTGCGGCCCCGTATGAGCTCGGCCGCCGCGCGAAGCGGCGCGCCGGCTGTGCCCACACCGTCCCGGGCCCCGGCCCCCGGGTGATCCGGGTTCAGCCCCGGGCGCCCAGCAGGTGGTCCATCGCCAGCTGGTCGAGGTGCTCGAAGGCCATGCCTCGCGCGGCGGCGGTGTCGGCGTCGAAGTCCTCGAAGGCCGACCGGTCGCCGAGCAGTGCCTGGAGGCCGTCGGCCGCCGTGGGCTCCGCCAGCTGGTCCAGACGGGCCGCGCGCAGCGCCTCCTGCACCTCCGGGTCGGAACGGAAGGCCGCCGCACGGTCCTTGAGGATCAGGTAGTTGCGCATGCAGCCCGCCGCCGAGGCCCACACCCCGTCGAGGTCCTCGGTCCGCGGCGGCTTGAAGTCGAAGTGCCTCGGGCCGCTGTAGCCGGCCGACTCCAACAGGTCCACCAGCCAGAACGCGGCACGCAGGTCACCGGCCCCGAACCGGAGGTCCTGGTCGTACTTGATGCCGGACTGGCCGTTGAGGTCGATGTGGAACAGCTTGTCCGCCCACAGCGCCTGTGCGATGCCGTGCGGGAAGTTCAGCCCGGCCATCTGCTCGTGGCCGACCTCGGGGTTGACGCCGTACAGCTCCGGCCGTTCCAGGCGCTCGATGAACGCGAGGGCGTGGCCGACGGTGGGCAGCAGGATGTCGCCGCGCGGCTCGTTCGGCTTCGGCTCGATGGCGAAGCGGAGGTCGTAGCCCTGGGAGGTGACGTACTCGCCGAGCAGGTCGAAGGCCTCCTTCATGCGGTCCAGGGCGACCCGTACGTCCTTGGCGGCACCGGACTCGGCGCCCTCGCGGCCGCCCCAGGCCACGTACACCTGGGCACCGAGTTCGACCGCGAGGTCGATGTTGCGGATGGTCTTGCGCAGCGCGTAGCGGCGCACGTCGCGGTCGTTGGCGGTGAACGCGCCGTCCTTGAACACCGGGTGGGTGAAGAGGTTGGTCGTCGCCATCGGCACCTTCATGCCGGTGGCGTCCAGCGCCTGCCGGAACCGCTTGATGTGCCCCTCGCGCTCGCTGTCGCTCGAGCCGAAGGGGATCAGGTCGTCGTCGTGGAAGGTGACGCCGTGAGCGCCCAGCTCGGCCAGGCGCTGCACCGACTCGACCGGGTCGAGGGCGCGCCGGGTGGCGTCGCCGAACGGGTCGCGTCCCTGCCAGCCGACGGTCCACAGACCGAAGGTGAACTTGTCCTCGGGGGTGGGCCGGTAGTTCATGACGTGGCTCCTTGCTCGCTGCGACTATTTCGTCATGGCGATTTACAAATTAGTATGCGGGAGCAGCTCTGGGAAGTAGAGACACCCGCTGAACCGCGGAAGAGGGAGAAACCGATGTCAGCAGCCGAGGGTCCGCTCGTCGTCGGCGTGGACACATCCACCCAGTCCACCAAGGCGCTGGTCGTCGACGCGGCCACCGGACGGGTCGTCGCGAGCGGCCAGGCGCCGCACACGGTGACCTCGGGGGCGGGCCGGGAGAGCGATCCGCGTCAGTGGTGGGACGCCCTCTCCGAGGCCCTGCGCCAGTGCGGGCAGGCGGCGCACGAGGCCGCCGCGGTGTCGATCGGCGGCCAGCAGCACGGGCTGGTCACCCTGGACGAGCGGGGCGAGCCGGTGCGTCCGGCGCTGCTGTGGAACGACGTGCGCTCCGCGCCGCAGGCCCACCGGCTGACCGAGGAACTGGGCGGCGCGAAGTTCTGGGCCGAGCGCACCGGAAGCGTGCCGACCGCCTCGTTCACGGTCACCAAGTGGAGCTGGCTGGCGGAGCACGAACCGGAGGCGGTCCGTGCCACCAGGGCCGTCCGGCTCCCCCACGACTACCTCACCGGACGGCTCACCGGCCAGGGCACCACCGACCGCGGCGACGCCTCGGGCACCGGATGGTGGGCCTCCGGGACCGAGTCGTACGACGAGGAGATCCTCGCCCACGTGGGGCTCGACCCTGCGCTGCTGCCCCGTGTCGTACGGTCCGGAGAGGTGGCCGGGACCGTGCGCGCCCACCCCGACCTGCCGTTCTCCAAGGGCACCCTGGTGGCGGGCGGCACCGGGGACAACGCGGCCGCCGCGCTGGGCCTCGGTGTGCGGCCCGGTACCCCGGTGATGAGCCTCGGCACCTCGGGCACGGTGTACGCGGTGTCGCGGCGCCGGCCGACCGATCCGACCGGCATCGTGGCGGGCTTCGCCGACGCGCGCGGCGACTGGCTGCCGCTCGCCTGCACGCTCAACTGCACGCTCGCCGTGGACCGGGTGGCGACCCTGCTGGGGCTGGACCGCGAGGCCGTCGAACCGGGCCGCGGCATCACGCTCCTGCCCTTCCTCGACGGCGAACGCACCCCCAACCTCCCGAACGCGTCCGGCCTGCTGCACGGGCTGCGCCATGACACGACCGGCGGTCAGCTGCTCCAGGCCGCCTACGACGGCGCCGTGCACTCCCTGCTCGGCGCGCTCGACCGCGTCCTCGGCAAGGACGGCCAGGAGGGCAAGGACGGCCAGGACGGCGAGGGCACAGACCCGTCGGCGCCCCTGCTGCTGATCGGCGGCGGCTCCCGGGGCGCGGCCTGGCAGCAGACCGTACGACGGCTCTCGGGCCGGGCCGTGCAGGTGCCCGAGGCGCGGGAACTGGTGGCGCTCGGTGCGGCGGCGCAGGCGGCCGGCCTGCTCACCGGGGAGGACCCGGCCGCGGTCGCCCGCCGCTGGGACACGGCGGCGGGGCCGGTGCTGGAGCCGGTGGAGCGGGACGAGGAGACGCTGGCCAGGATCGCCGGGGTACTCTCCGACGCGGCCCCGCTCCTGGAGCGGGGCACGGACACCGACTGAGGCCTTCGCCGGCGGACACCGGCCCCGGCCCGCACCATGACGGAACCGACGAGGACTGACGGAGGCATGAGCGCACCGCTGCACGAGGCCCGCCCGGCCGGTTCGGGGCGGGTGCCGCCCCCGCCCGGCCCGGGACGCACACTGCCCGACACCCAGCAGGGCATGCGCCGCCGCAACCTCTCGCGGGTGATGCACACCGTCAGCGCCGAGGGGCCGCTGTCCCGGGCCGCCGTCGCCTCCCGCATCGGCCTGACCCGGGCGGCGGTGTCCACCCTGGTCGACGAGCTCATCCGTTCGGGCCTGCTGGAGGAACTGGGCCCCGAGCGCCCCGGACGCGTGGGCCGGCCGGGCTCGGCGCTCGCCGTCAGCGGGCGCGGTCCGGCCGGGATCGGTGCCGAGGTCGGCGTCGACCACCTCGCGGTGTGCGCGGTCGATCTGCGGGGACGGGTCCGGGCGCGGGCGGTACGGCACGTCCCGAACCGCGGCCGCTCCCCCGGACCGGTGCTCGAAGAACTGACCGGACTCCTGCTCCGGGTCGTCGCCGAGGCCGAGGGCGAAGGGCTGTGGCCGGCGGGGCTCACCGTGGCCGTGCCGGGCCTGGTGGCACGGGACGCCCGGACCGTCGTACGCGCGCCGAACCTCGGCTGGCGCGACACCGATCTCGGCGCCCTGCTCCCGGCGCGGTTCCCGCTGACCGTGGCCAACGAGGCCAACTGCGGCGCGCTGGCCGAACTCTGGCTCGGCGAGGGCACACCGCGCGACTTCCTCCATGTGTCGGCCGAGATCGGCATCGGCGCCGCCGTGGTCGTGGACGGGCGGCTGCTGCACGGAACCCGGGGCTTCGCGGGCGAGCTGGGACACGTGCCGGTACGGCCCGACGGCCCGGAGTGCGGCTGCGGCGGACGCGGCTGCCTGGAGCAGTACGCCGGTGAGAGGGCGGTGCTGCGCGCCGCCGGCGTGGAACCGGGCGAGGACCGCGTGGGCCTGCTCGCCGGCCGCGCCGAACAGGGCGACCCCGCCGTACGGCGCGCCCTGCACGACGCGGGAACGGCGCTCGGCATCGCACTGACCGGGGCGGTCAACCTCCTGGACCCGGAGAGTGTCGTGCTGGGCGGCGCGCTGTCCGGGCTCGCGCCCTGGCTGCTGCCCTCGCTCCGCTCCGAACTGGCCCGGCGCACGGCGGGCCCGGCCTGCCCCGTCTCGGTGTCGGCCCTGGGCCCCGAGGGTCCCCTGCTGGGCGCGGCGCACTCGGTGGTCCGGGGGGTCCTGGACGACCCGGCCGCGGTCGCCGGGAGGGTCTGAGCCCGCCTGCCCCGGGCGCCGGTCCCGGGCCTTGCCCCGCACGAGGACGGGAGTACCGTGAGCGGTCACGGAGTGGCCCGCTGTCACGATGTGATCATCGTGAGGGGCGCGCCGCCTCACCGATCGATTACGAAACGCCCAACTACTGGTTGCCGCACGATGAGCAGGTCACTATGAGGCCATGAAACCGGCGCAGCGAGCCATGGAGCTACTTCGGACCTGGCCCGACCTCACCGCCTGCAAGGCAGCTTGCGGTACCGGACAGGCCCTCCGCTCCGCTCGCGAAGAGATCGTCCACTTCCACTCCGAACGGGACGTCGACCTCCATCTGACCCGCCGCGCCATCCAGCGCTTCCACTACGACCTGAACGCCTCGACCGCGATCCAGCTGACCCCGGGGTCGAGTTGGGTGACGGTGCATCTGGACTGCGCCACCGACGTCGACCTGCTGCTGAGCCTGGTGAGCGTCGCGCTCAAGGCCCACCAGGCTCCACCGCCCCCCTCCTGCCCACCGGCGACCGCCGGGTGCAATTTCCACCGGGTCACGGTGCTGCCGCGCGACGCGGTGACCGAACGCTGAGGAAGCCGGGTCGTCCGGTGGGCCCCGGGGCTTACGGCCGCAGACCGCTGACGATGTCCGCCGTCGCGGTCAGACCGCTGTGGATGGTGGGGGCGATGCTCGTACTGGCCAGACAGAACCCGAGCAGCAGACAGACCAGAGCGTGGGAGAGCTTCAGTCCGCCGTTGCGCAGGAAGATCACCGCCAGGACCGCGAGCAGCAGCACCACAGAGATGGAAACGGCCATCGTCAACCTCCTCCGCCACGTCCGCTTCGCGGCGTTCGGCCGCAAGTGTGGCGTAGCGGAGGGTTCGTCCGGGCGGCTGACCCGTCCTCCGAACGTGTGGTGTCTACCGCGGGCGGTACGCGTCGAGGAAGGACTCCAGTCCCGCCAGGTCGTCGGTGTTGAGGTGGTCGACGTCGGCGGCGGCCAGTTCGCCCCACAGGGCGTCCCGGGCGGGGCCCGGCTGGTCCGGGGTGGCCCAGAAGCGCACGCGCTGCCCGCGCGCGTGCGCGGTGCCCACGATGTCCCTCAGTTTCCGGCGCTCGGCGGCGGGGAAGGCGCCGACACCCCGCCAGGTGAAGTGCAGCGTCCAGTTGTCGCTGATCAGCGGGACGAGAGAGGACCGGGCCGGCCCGCCGAGGTCGGTCAGCCTGCCGTCGTAGAAGGCGTGCCGCACCCGCTGGGCCTCCATGGGCGCGCGGGCCGCGCGGTCTCCGGAGACGACGGCGGTGACCGGCCCGGGCAGCACTCGGCCGTCGACACAGGTGGTGAACAGGTGCCGGTACCGGCGCAGGCGGCGGTCGAGTTCGAGGTAGGTGGACGCGCCCTCGGTCTTGATGTCGACGAGGAGTTGGAACGGCTCCCGGTACCCCCGGTACACCGAGCCGCGCCGGGCCCGCACCCGGGCGGTGAGCGGGTCGAGGTAGAGGGACTCGAGAGTGCGGGACGGGTCGAGGTCCTCGGGGTCGTGGGCGACCAGGAGCCGGCCGCCCACGAGGAAGATGTCGGCCTCGACGCTGCCGAACCGGTGGTCGAGTGCGTCGAGGAGGGGACGCGGGTGTTCGTAGTCGTTGTGGGCGTGGGCGCGCCGCAACGGACGCGGGTGGTGGCTCTGTTCAGCGGCCGTCGCCTCGGCGGCGGGCAGCGCCACCGAGCCCGCGAAGGCGGCGCCGAGGGTGCTGAGGGCTCTGCGACGGGTGGTGAGGGCCATGCTCTGCCTCCCTGGAGGTGCCGTACGGGACCACTGGAGTATGGGGGCGGCACTCGCCCGAAGAGCAGTGCTGTGCGGGGAGTTGGCCGATCCGCCGCCGCGCGTTCACCTCACCGGGGCCGGGTACGCGAAGGAGCCCGCCCCGTGCGGGGCGGGCTCCTTCGAGCAGGGCCGGACCTGTGACGGTTCCTCAGGGCGCCGGGAGGTCGACCAGTTCGGCCAGTGCCGCGCGATGGGCGCCCGCCGTGCCGTAGGCGATGGAGTCGGCCTTGGCCCGCTTCAGGTACAGGTGGACCGGATGCTCCCAGGTCATACCGATGCCGGCGTGCAGTTGCAGCGCCTCCTCGGCGGCGTGGACGGCGACCTGTCCCGCGTAGGCCTGCGCGACGGCGACAGCCACATCGGCATCCCGGCCGGTGGACAGGGCGGCGGCGGCGTTGCGGGCCGCAGCGCGGAGGTTGACCACCTCCAGCCACAGCTGGGCGAGCCGGTGCTTGAGCGCCTGGAAGCCGCCGACGGGCCGGTTGAACTGCCTGCGGTCCTTCAGGTAGCGGACGGTCTCCGTCAACGCCCATTCGGCGAGACCGAGTTGTTCCGAGGCCAGCAGTCCGGCGCCGGCTCGCAGCGCCCGTCGCACGGCGGGTTCGGCGTCGCCCAGCCGGCGTCCCCGGGCGCCGTCGAGGACGACCGTGGCGAGGGGACGGGTGAGGTCCAGGGACGTCTGCCCGGTGATGGTGACGGTGGCCGCGTCCGCCTCGACTGCGTACAGCCCGCCGTCGTCCGCCGGTACGAGCAGCACGTCGGCCACGGCGGCGTCGGCGATGCCGGTCAACTCGCCGTGCAGCGCGCCGTCCACCGCCCGTGCGGTGGCGAAGGAGGCGCCGGGCGCGGTGTGCAGCCCGACGGCGAGGACGCCGATCCGGCGCGCGGACGCCAGGGAGGCCAGGACGTCCTCCCCGTCCGCACAGGCCAGCAGCGCCTCGGTGGCCACGACGGCGCTGCTCAGGTAGGGCACGGGGGCGACGGCCCGCCCCAGCTCCTCCAGTACGACGGCGGCCTCCCGGTGCGTGGCGCCCTGACCGCCGCGGTCCTCGGGCACCAGCAGGCCGGCCAGGCCCATACCGTCGGCGAGCGACTTCCACAGGGCCAGGTCGTGCGGGGTGTCCGACTCGATGCGGGAGATCACCCCGGCCGCGTCGCAGTGGTCGGTGAGCAGGTCCCGGACGGCGGCGCGCAGCGCCTCTTCCTCCTCCGAGTGGAGCAGGTCGGGCTGCGGGTCCGCCAGGGGCGTCACGTTCGTCGTGCTGCTCGTGTCCGCGGTGTCCGTGGTGTCCGTGGTGTTCGTCGTGTTCATCGAGCAAGGTCCTTCCACGCGACGTCCTTGTCGGTACGCGGCTCGGACGGCAGCCCCAGGACGCGTTCGGCGACGATGTTCAGCAGGACCTCGCTCGTCCCGCCCTCGATGCTGTTGCCCTTGGAGCGGAGGTAGCGGTAGCCGGCGTCGCGGCCGGTGAAGTCGACCAGTTCGGGGCGGCGCATGGTCCAGTCGTCGTACAACAGGCCGTCCGCACCCAGGAGTTCCACTTCCAGACCGCTGATCTGCTGGTTGAGGCGGGCGAAGCCCAGCTTCATCCCGGCGCCCTCGGGACCGGGCTGGCCGGCCGCGAGCCGCTGACGGAGGCGTTCGCCGGTGAGCCGGGCGACCTCGGCCTCCACCCAGAGCTCCAGCAGGCGCTGGTGCAGGTCGTGGGTGCGCAGTTCGGGGTGCTCGCGCCAGGTCCTCGCGACCGGGCCGATCATGCCGCCCTCGCGGGGCAGCCGCGTGCCGCCGATGGCGACGCGTTCGTTGTTGAGCGTGGTCTGCGCGACCCGCCAGCCGTCGCCGACCTCACCGAGGCGGTGCGAGTCGGGGATGCGGACGCCGGTGAGGAAGACCTCGTTGAACTCGGCCTCGCCGGTGATCTGGCGCAGTGGCCGCACCTCGACGCCGGGGTCGGTCATGTCGCAGACGAAGTAGGTGATGCCCCGGTGCTTGGGCGCCTCCGGATCGGTGCGGGCGATGAGGATGGCCCAGCGGGCCAGATGCGCGCTGGAGGTCCACACCTTCTGCCCGTCGATCACCCAGTCCTCGCCCTCACGGACCGCCCGGGTGCCGAGGGCGGCCAGGTCGGATCCGGCGCCCGGCTCGCTGAACAGCTGGCACCAGACCTCCTCGCCGGTCCACAGCGGGCGGAGGAAGCGCCGCTTCTGCTCCTCCGTGCCGTACTGCAGGATCGTCGGCGCCGCCATGCCCAGGCCGATGCCGATGCGCCGCGGGTCGTTGTCGGGCGCCCCGGCCGCCTCCAGCTCGGCGTCCACCACGGCCTGGAGGGAGCGGGGGGCGCCGAGTCCGCCGAGCCCCTCGGGGTAGTGCACCCAGGCGAGGCCCGCGTCGAAGCGGGCGCGCAGGAAGTCGAGGCGGTCGGTGCCGGCGGGAGGCTGTGCGGCCAGCAACTCCCGGATGCGGCCCCTCAGTTCGGTGGCGTCGGTCATGCCGCTGCTCCGTTCTGCGGTACGGGCAGCACGGCGACGCGTCCGGTGGTGACACCGTCCGCGACCCGCTGCACGGCCTCGGCGGCGCCGGCGAGCGGCACGCGCTCGCTCACCAGCGGCTTGACGGCACCGCGTGCGGCCAGGTCGGTGAGCTGTTCGTGGCAGTGCCGGACCAGCTCGGGGTTCTTGGTGTTGTACAGGCCCCAGTGCAGGCCGAGGACCGAGTAGTTCTTCACCAGGGCGTGGTTCAGCGCCGGGCTGGGGATCGTGCCACTGGCGAAGCCGACGATCACGATGCGGCCCTCGAAGGCGACCACCTTGGCGGACTGGGCGTAGGCCTGACCGCCGACCGGGTCGTAGATCACGTCGGCGCCCCTGCCGCCGGTGACCTCCTTCACCGCGGCGATGACGTCCTGCTCACGCCGGTCGATCACCACGTCACAGCCCAGTTCCCGGGCGACGGCCGCCTTCGCGGCGCCGCCGACCACGCCGATGACGGTGGCGCCCGCGGCCTTGCCCAGCTGCACGGCCGCGCTGCCGACACCGCCCGCCGCGGCGTGCACGAGCAGGGTCTCGCCGGCCTCCAGGCCGGCCCTGCGGTGCAGCCCGAACCAGCCGGTCTGGTAGCCGATGTGCAGGGCTGCGGCCTCGGCGTCGTCCAGCGCGTCCGGGGCGTCCCGCAGCGCGGCGGCGTCCGCGACGGCGTACTCGGCGAACCCGCCGTACGGCAGCACGGGGTTGGCGATCACCCGGCGTCCGTCCTCGGTCTCACCGCAGATCTCCAGGCCCGGGGTGAACGGCAGCGGCGGTCTGACCTGGTACTGGCCCCGGCACATCAGCGCGTCCGGGAAGTTGATGTTCGCGGCGCGCACCTTCAGCAGGACCTGGCCGTCGCCGGGGGCCGGCCGCGCCACCTCCGCGAGGCGCATGACCTCGCCCGGCTCACCGATCTCGTGCACTTGCCATGCCTGCATGCGGAGCCTCCACGGGACTGTGAACGTCGTGTTCGCCTGACCGGGTCCCCCGCATACTAAGCGGTCGCTTGCCGACAGGGAACCGTCGCGTGCGTCACGGCCGCTTGGGGCGTGCCCGTACGTGCATCCGCTCCCCCTGCGGGCCGAACAGGCTGAGGAACTCCACCGGCCCCTCCCCCGTCGACCCGAACCAGTGCGGCACCCGCGTGTCGAACTCCGCCGCCTCCCCCGCCGTCATCACCACGTCGTGCTCGCCGAGCACCACCCGCAGCCTGCCGGACAGCACGTACAGCCACTCGTAGCCCTCGTGGGTGCGGGGTTCCGGCTCGAGCCTGCGCTGCGGTTCGAGCACCTTGTACGCCTGGAGCCCGCCGGGCTGGCGGGTGAGCGGCCAGTGGGTGCGGCCGTGGCGCCGGATCGGCTTGGAGCGGACGCGCGGATCGCCGACCGGCGGCGCGCCGACCAGTTCGTCCAGCGGCACCTGGTGGGCCTGGGCGATCGGCAGCAGCAGCTCCAGGCTGGGTCTGCGCAGTCCGGACTCCAGCCGGGAGAGGGTGCTCACGGAGATGCCGGTCGCCTCGGACAGCGCGGCGAGCGTCACCTCCCGCTCCTTCCTGATCCGCCGCAGCCGGGGGCCCACATCCGCGAGAACGTCATCCGTGGTCATACCGACATTGCAGGATCGGCAAAGCCGTTTGTCAATCCGGCAGCCACTGGGCGACCGTCGTCGTGGAGGTGGTCACGATGGACGAGACCTACGAGGACACCCACCACGACGTGGTCGTGGTGGGCGGCGGGGCGGCGGGGCTGTCCGCCGCGCTGGTGCTGGGCCGGGCGCGGCTGCGGACGCTGGTCGTCGACGCGGGTGAGCCGCGCAACGCGCCCTCGGCCCACATGCAGGGCTATCTGTCCCGGGACGGGATCCCACCGGCCGATTTCCTGGCGCTCGGCCGGGAGGAGATCGCCCGCTACGGCGTGGGGCTCCGCCGGGACCGGGTCACGGACGTCACCGAGGAGGAGGAGCACTTCACCGTCGTGCTGGAGGCGGGACCCACCGTGCGCGCCCGACGGCTGGTCGTCGCGACCGGGCTGGAGGACGAGCTGCCCGCGGTCCCCGGGGTCGCCGAGCGGTTCGGGCGGGACGTGCTGCACTGCCCGTTCTGCCACGGCTGGGAGGTGCGCGACGAGCCGTTCGGCGTGCTCGCGTCGAGCGCGATGAGCGTGCACCAGGCGCTGCTGGTGTCCCGGTGGTCGAAGGACGTCACCTTCTTCCTGCACCGGGTCGCCGAGGCGGAGCTGTCCGACCAGGACCTGCGCCGGCTGGCCGCCGCCGGGGTGGACGTGGTGCCCGGCGAGGTCGCGGAACTGGTGGTCGAGGACGACCGGCTCACCGGGGTGCGGCTGGCCGACGGTTCCGTCCACGCCCGCTCCGTGCTCTTCGTCGGGCCGCGCCCGGTGCCGCGGACGAGCCTGCTGGAGCGGCTGGGCGCCGAACTGGACGAGACCCCGTTCGGCGCGTACCCGGTCGTCGACCCGACCGGTCTGACCTCGGTGCCCGGGGTCTGGGCGGCGGGCAACGCGATCGGCTTCTCCGAGCAGGTGGTGCACGCGGCGAGCGGCGGCTACCGCGCGGCGGCCGCGATCGTCGGGGATCTGCTGATGACCGATCTGGACGCCGCGGTGACCGGACGGGCACCGAGCGGCCGGGGTGTGGGGCGCCCGCTTCCGTAGCACCATGGCCGCATGGGCCCCGCCCTCCGCCTCACCCGCGTGGTCCGCTCCCGCGAGGACAAGCGCCTTCAGGGGGCGGACACGGTTCGGGCGCTGCTCTCCGCACACCCCGGGGCACGGCCGTGAAGGGGACCCGGAGCGCCGGTCTGCTGGTCTTCCGGCGCACCGGTCACGGGCTCGAGGTGCTGCTCGGTCACATGGGCGGCCCGTTCTTCGCCCGCCGGGAGGCCGGCGCCTGGACCGTGCCGAAGGGCGAGTACGGCCCCGGCGAGCCGGCCTGGGACGCGGCCCGCCGCGAGTTCCGGGAGGAGCTGGGGCTGCCGCCCCCGGACGGGGAGGCCGTACCGCTCGGTGAGGTCCGGCAGTCCGGCGGCAAGGCCGTCACGGTCTGGGCGGTCGAGGCCGACCTCGACCCGGCGACGGTCGTGCCCGGCACGTTCGAGATGGAGTGGCCGCCGAGGTCGGGCCGGATCCGGGAGTTCCCCGAGCTGGACCGGGTGGAGTGGCTCGCCCTGGACCGGGCCCGGGAGGTGGTCGTCACGGCGCAGACGGAGTTTCTCGACCGCCTGGCGGAGCACTCGCTCCGAGAGCTCTGAGGAGCCCTTCCGCGTTGCGACGCCCACCGCGGCGCGGGAAGGTCGAGAAGCACAGCCCGTCCCGAGGGAGGCCAGCCATGCCCATCGCAACGGTGAATCCGGCGAACGGCGAGACGCTCAAGACGTACCAGGCCATGGGTGAGGAGGAGATCGAGCGCCGGCTCCAGCTCGCGGAGGCCACGTTCCGCACGTACCGGACGACGTCCTTCGAGGAGCGTGCCCGCCTGGTGCACCGGGCCGCCGACCTCCTCGACGAGGACCGGCAGGACATCGCCCGGGTGATGACCACCGAGATGGGCAAGCCGGTCAGGCAGGCCCGGGCCGAGGCCGCCAAGTGCGCCAAGGCGATGCGCTGGTACGCCGATCACGCGGCGGAACTCCTCGCCGACGAGGAACCCGACGCCTCCGACGTGAAGGACTCCGGCGCCTCCCGGGTCCTGGTGCGCTACCGGCCGCTCGGCCCGGTGCTCGCCGTGATGCCGTGGAACTTCCCGCTGTGGCAGGTCGTACGGTTCGCGGCGCCCACCCTGATGGCCGGCAACGTGGGCCTGCTCAAGCACGCCTCGAACGTGCCGCAGACGGCTCTGTACCTGGAGGACCTGTTCCACCGGGCGGGCTTCACCGAGGGCTGCTTCCAGACGCTGCTCGTCGGGTCCGCCGCGGTCGACGAGATCCTGCGGGACGAGCGGGTCAAGGCGGCCACCCTCACGGGCAGCGAACCCGCGGGGCGGGCGGTCGCCTCCACCGCCGGGGAGATGATCAAGAAGACGGTGCTGGAACTGGGCGGCAGCGACCCGTTCGTCGTCATGCCCTCCGCGGACCTGGACCGGGCCGCCGAGGTCGCGGTCACCGCGCGGGTGCAGAACACCGGGCAGTCCTGCATCGCCGCCAAACGCTTCATCGTGCACACGGACGTCCACGACGCCTTCGCCGAACGCTTCACCGCGGGCATGCGGGCCCTGCGGACCGGCGACCCGATGGACGAGGAGACGGATGTCGGCCCCCTCTCCAGTGAGCAGGGCCGCACCGACCTGGAGGAACTGGTCGACGACGCCGTACGCGCCGGGGCCGGCGTGCTGTGCGGTGGTGAGCGGCCCGACGGGCCCGGCTGGTACTACCCGCCGACCGTTCTGACCGGGATCACCCGGGAGATGCGCGTCCACCGGGAGGAGGCCTTCGGCCCGGTCGCCACGCTGTACCGGGCGGCGGACCTGGACGAGGCGGTGTTGATCGCCAACGACTCGCCGTTCGGCCTGAGTTCGAACGTCTGGACGCGTGACGAGGCCGAGGTCGACCGGTTCGTCCGGGATCTGGAGGCGGGCAGCGTCTTCGTGAACGGGATGACAGCGTCCCATCCGGCGTTCCCGTTCGGCGGGGTCAAGCGGTCCGGGTACGGGCGTGAGCTGTCCGGGCACGGAATCCGCGAGTTCTGCAACATCACCACGGTTTGGCACGGTGCGTGACGTTCCCACGACTACGATCCCGACTGTGAACCGCGAAGTGACTCTGCCTCTGATCGTCGACGACCGCGGTACCCTGCAGGTCTCCGCGGCGGACGTGAGCAAATTGCTGCGCACGGTGGGCGGGCGGTGGCTGCGGCTCGTGGAGGCCGGGGAGGACCGGCTCGACGAGGACACGGTGGCCGCGCTCACGATCGAGCTGGCGAAGCTGGCCGACCGGATCGACGTGGCCTGCATCGCCCACAGCAGTGGGAGCGCGCCCTGAGCGGTACGGCGGTGTGAGGCCGTCGATCCCCGTCGAGCGGGGTCAGACGGGCCGCAGCAGCGTCCTCCAGAACAACGCCTCGTAGCTCTGCAGCAGATGACCGTACTCCCGGGCACGGTCCTCGTCGAGGCGGCCCGCGTCCAGGGCGGCCTGGACCGCTTCCGTGGCCGTCCGGTCCAGGACCGGGGCCGGTTCGGCGAAGGAGTCGAAGAACGCGCAGGCCTCGTCGGTGAAGCCGTAGTGGGTGCGCAGCGCCTCGGCGATGGTGGCGCAGTAGCCGCCCCACGCCGAGAAGTTGGCGGTCACCGCGAGGACGGCGTCGGCGGGCGCGGCGTTGAGGGCCAGCCAGGCGATGTAGGCGGGATACGCCTGGCAGCCCGGCAGGGGGTCGTACGACCCCGCCCGGTCGCCGCCCACGCCGCACGCCGCGGCGAAGGCGTCCAGCCGCGGCGCCGCCAGTTCCTCGCCCTCGGCGAGGGCGGTGAAGTACGCGGCGGCCCACGGCTGGTCCGCGGACCGGTCCGCCAGATGCCGGAACGCCCGGCGGTCCGCGGGAATCACCCGCTGCTGCTCGAGGGCGAGCGCGGCCAGGGTGTCCCGGTCGGCCTCACCACGGGCGATCAGCGGTACGAGAGGGTTGGACCGCGGGTCCGGGGCCAGTTCCCGCGTGATCGTCTCCAGCAGTTCCCCGGCCGTGCGCGTCATCGCGGCCTCCGTCGCGTCGGTCGGCCGGTCGTGCGGCCGGCTCCTCCACGATCGTCCCCCAGGAGCCGGGGCCGCGGAACCCGGCGTGCCCCGGCGGGGTGACGGCCCGGCGCCGGGACTCAGCGGATGGGCATGCCCGACAGGGTGCGGGCGATGACCAGGCGCTGGATCTCGCTCGTGCCCTCGAAGATGGTGTAGATCGCGGCGTCCCGGTGCATCCGCTCCACCGGATACTCGCGCGTGTAGCCGTTGCCGCCGAGGATCTGTATCGCCTGGGCCGTGACCTTCTTGGCCGTCTCACTGGCGTACAGCTTCGACATCGATCCCTCGGCCGCCGTGAACGGCTTGCCGTTGACCGCCATCCAGGAGGCACGCCACACCAGGAGGCGGGCGGCGTCGATCCGGGTGCGCATGTCGGCCAGCTGGAAGGCGACGCCCTGGTTGTCGATGATCGGGCGGCCGAACTGCTCGCGGGTCTGCGCGTACTCCAGGGCGACCTCGTAGGCGGCGCGGGCGGTGCCCACCGCCATGGCGCCGACCGCCGGGCGGGACGCCTCGAAGGTGGCCATCGCGGCGTTCTTCACCCTCTCCGCCCCTTCGTGCCCCACGCGCTCCCGGGCACGGGCGAGGCGCTCGTCGAGCTTCTCCTTGCCGCCGAGCAGGCAGGAGCCGGGGACGCGCACGTCGTCCAGGACCACCTCGGCGGTGTGCGAGGCCCGGATGCCGTGCTTCTGGAACTTCTGCCCCTGGGAGCAGCCGGGGGTGTCCGGCGGGATGATGAACGAGGCGTGCCCCTTGGAGCCGAGTTCCGGGTCGACGACCGCGACGACGACGTGCACGTTGGCGATGCCGCCGTTGGTCGCCCAGGTCTTGGTGCCGTTGATCACCCACTCGTCCTTGGCCTCGTCGTACACCGCGCGGGTGCGCATGGCGGCCACGTCGGAGCCGGCGTCGGGCTCGGAGGAGCAGAAGGCGGCGAGCTTGACGTCGTCGGCGTCGCCGTACATCTGCGGGATCCAGGTGCCGATCTGCTCCTCGGTGCCGTTGGCGAGGACGCCGACGGCGGCGAGGCCGGTGCCGACGATCGACAGGGCGATGCCGGCGTCGCCCCAGAAGAGCTCCTCCAGGGCGGTGGGGATGCCGAGGCCGGTGGGGTCGAAGTACTGCTGGGCGTAGAAGTCGAGGGAGTAGATGCCGACCTTGGCGGCCTCCTGGATCACCGGCCAGGGTGTCTCCTCGCGCTCGTCCCACTCGGCGGCCGCGGGGCGGATCACATCGGCTGCGAAGCCGTGGAGCCAGTCACGGACTTCCTTCTGTTCCTCGTTGAGTTCCATGGTGAACTCGGCCATGTCCCCTCCAGCGGCGGCGCACGTGCATGTTACTTGCGGTAACAAGCAGTCTGTTACCGGCCGGTAGGGAAAGTCAACTCCCCCGGAGCCCTCCGATCCCGCCCGATCCCGTCCGATACCCGGCACGCCGTCAGTGTTAGTTTGCGCAGGCGTCACCGAATCAGCACGGGTGGGGAGAGATCATGGACACCACACAGCGGACCGATCAGCAGCGGTCCGCCGACCGCCGCCGGCGCGAGCTGCTGGAGGCCGCCGACCGGGTGGTGCTCCGCGAGGGCCCCCATGCCTCCATGAACGCGATCGCGGCCGAGGCCGGGATCACCAAACCGATCCTCTACCGGCACTTCGGTGACAAGGGAGGACTGTACGCCGCCCTGGCCCAGCGGCACACCGACGCCCTCCTGGCCTCGCTGCGGGAGGCACTGGACGCCCCTGCGGACCGGCGCGAGCGGGTCGAGAACACCCTCGACACCTACCTCGCGGCCATCGAGCTGCGCCCCCAGGTGTACCGGTTCCTGATGCACCCGGCCGAGGGCTCACCGGGCGACCAGGGCTTCGACGTCGGCAAGCACTCGGCGCCGTTGCTGCGACGCATGGGCGAGGAACTGGCCCAGGTCATCGAGGAGCGGCTGGACCTCGGACCGGGCAGCCAGCAGCTGGCCCGCGTCTGGGGGCACGGTATCGTCGGCATGATGCACGCGGCCGGCGACTGGTGGCTCGGCGAACGCCCCTGCTCCCGGGCCGAATTGGTGCGCAGCCTGGCCGATCTGCTGTGGGGCCGGCTGGCAGCGGCCGACGACCGGGTCGGCGGCCCCGGCTTCTGATCCTCAGCCGCGCCCGCTCCAGGAGGCCCGCCGCACCTGGCGGGCGAGCCTGCGCCGGCGCAGGCCCGTCAGCCGGTCGGCGTAGACGCGGCCCTCCAGGTGGTCGCACTCGTGCTGCAGGCACCGGGCGAAGAACCCGGTGCCGTGCACGGTGACCGGTTCCCCGGTCACCGTGCGGCCCTCGACGACCGCGTGGTCGTGACGTTCCGTCCCCGCCTCCAGGCCGGGCAGGGACAGACAGCCCTCCGGTCCGCGCACCACCACACCGTCCGTCTCGACCAGCCGTGGGTTGACCACATGGCCCAGGTGACGGACGTCCTCGTCGTCCGGGCAGTCGTACACGAACACCCGCAGCGGCACACCGATCTGGTTGGCGGCCAGGCCCACCCCCTGCGCGGCGTACATCGTCGCGAACAAGTCCTCCACGAGGCGGGCCAGTTCCGGACCGAAGTCGGTGACCTCCGCGCAGGGTGCGTGCAGCACCGGGTCGCCGAGCAGGGTGAGGGGCCGGACGCGTCCGCGGACGCCCGGGATGGAACCGTGTCGCATGGTGCTCAGAGTACGGTCCTCTCAACAACGCCCGTCTCATCGGTGGTGCCATGGTTCTGGAGTGCGAATGGACCTCGATAGGCTGAGGCCCACACCACGTGGCCGCCAGCCACAGGCGCGGCGCGTACGCAAGGAGGATCGAGAACTGATGGCAGGCAACTCGGACCCGCTCTCGCCGCGGGCCAAGCTGGCCGTGACCGCGGGCAAGGCGGTCGCAGCGGCATCACGCGCCGCGGGACGCGGCAGTGGTTCGGTGATCGGCGGCCGGGTGGCGCTCAAGCTCGACCCCGATCTCCTCGCCCGGCTCGCACAGAACCTGGACTGCATCCTGGTCTCCGCGACCAACGGCAAGACCACCACCACCCGGCTCATCGCGGAGGCCCTGCGCGCCGCGGGACCGGTCGTGTCCAACGCCCTCGGCGCCAACATGCCCGCCGGCATCACCTCGGCGCTCGCGGGCGGCTCGGAGGCGAAGTTCGGTGTCATCGAGGTCGACGAGAAGTACCTCGCCGGCGTCGCCCGGGACACCGACCCCAAGTGCATCGCCCTGCTCAACCTCTCCCGCGACCAGCTCGACCGGGCCGGCGAGACCCGGATGCTCGCGGAGAACTGGCGCGAGGGCCTGGCCGGTTCCAAGGCCGTCCTCGTCGCCAACTGCGACGACCCGCTGGTGGTGTGGGCGGCCTCCTCCTCCCCCAATGTGATCTGGGTCGCCGCGGGCCAGATGTGGAAGGACGACGCCTGGTCGTGCCCGTCCTGCGGCGGTGTGATGCAGCGCCCCGACGACGACTGGTTCTGCGGCGAGTGCGGCTTCCGCCGCCCCACCCCGTCCTGGGCGCTCTCCGACGACCACGTCCTCGACCCGCACGGTTCCGCCTGGCCGATCCACCTCCAGCTGCCGGGCCGCGCCAACAAGGCCAACGCCGCGAGCTCCGCCGCCGTCGCCGCCGTGTTCGGGGTGCCGCCGCAGGTCGCCCTGGAGCGCATGTACCAGGTGCAGGCCGTGGCCGGCCGCTACGACGTCGTCCAGTACCAGGGCCGTGACCTGCGGCTGCTGCTCGCCAAGAACCCCGCGGGCTGGCTGGAGACGTTCTCCCTCATCGACCCGCCGCCCGCCCCGGTGATCCTCTCGGTGAACGCCCGCTCCGCCGACGGCACCGACACCTCCTGGCTGTGGGACGTCGACTACACCCGGCTGACCGGTCATCCGATCGTCGTCCTCGGCGACCGGAAGCTGGACCTCGCGGTACGGCTCGAGGTCGCGAACCAGCAGTTCCAGGTCTGCGACGACCTCGACCAGGCGCTGCAGCAGTGCCCGCCGGGCCGGATCGAGGTCATCGCCAACTACACCGCGTTCCAGGACCTGCGCCGCCGCGTCGGCAACTGACGCGGGCGACGTATCGCGACGTACTCACAAGGACAGTGACTTCATGAGCGACAACGGTCTGCGGATCGTGTGGATCTACCCCGACCTGCTCAGCACCTACGGCGACCAGGGCAACGTGCTCGTCGTGGAGCGCCGGGCCCGGCAGCGCGGCCTCGACGTGGCCCGGCTCGACGTGCGCAGCGACCAGCCGATCCCGACCTCCGGCGACATCTACCTGATCGGCGGCGGTGAGGACCGTCCGCAGCGGCTCGCGGCCGAGCGCCTGCGCCGGGACGGCGGACTGCACCGGGCGGTGGAGAACGGCGCGATCGTGTTCTCGGTCTGCGCCGGCTACCAGATCCTCGGCCACGAGTTCATCAACGACCTCGGCCAGCGCGAGCCCGGTCTCGGCCTGCTCGACGTCGTCTCGGTGCGCGGCGAGGGCGCCCGGTGCGTCGGCGACGTGCTGGGGGACATCGACGCGCGGCTCGGCCTGCCGCCGCTGACCGGCTTCGAGAACCACCAGGGCGTCACCCACCTCGGCCCGACGGCCCGCCCGCTCGCCCAGGTGCGCTTCGGCAACGGCAACGGCACGGGGGACGGCACCGAAGGCGCCTACAACGACACCGTGTTCGGCACGTACATGCACGGCCCGGTGCTGGCCCGCAACCCGCAGCTCGCGGACCTGCTGCTGAAGCTGGCGCTCGACGTCAACGCGCTGCCGCCGACCGACGACCACTGGTACGAGGCACTGCGCAACGAGCGCATCGCGGCCGCGCAGCAGCCCGCGTAGGACCCGCGCCACGACGTCCGCCCCGGCCCGCGCGCCGGTGTCCACGAACCCGTGGACACCGGCGCGCGGGCCGAGGCGTTCACGGGGGTGTCACCGGCCCGTCTGACGGCTGGTCCGCACAGGTGAGCGGGCTCGTCCAGTAGGCGGACGTGCGCTGCGGACCCACCCCCGGATGCCGCTAGGGTGGCGGGGATCGAGCCGGACGACGCGGTCCGGTCCCGGCCCACGGCGAGAAGGTTGTTTCGGGCTATGCGTATTGGTGTCCTCACGTCCGGCGGAGACTGCCCCGGTCTGAACGCCGTCATCCGGTCCGTGGTGCACCGCGCGGTCGTCGACCACGGTGACGAGGTCATCGGTTTCCGGGACGGCTGGAAGGGCCTCCTGGAGTGCGACTACCTCAAGCTCGACCTCGACGCGGTGGGCGGCATCCTCGCCCGCGGCGGCACCATCCTCGGCTCCTCCCGGGTGCGTCCCGAGCATCTGCGGGACGGTGTGGAGCGGGCCAGGGGCCATGTCCGGGACCTCGGCCTCGACGCGATCATCCCGATCGGCGGTGAGGGCACGCTGAAGGCGGCCCGGCTGCTGTCGGACCACGGCCTGCCGATAGTGGGCGTCCCGAAGACCATCGACAACGACATCGCCGTCACGGACGTCACCTTCGGCTTCGACACGGCCGTCGGGGTGGCGACCGAGGCGCTGGACCGGCTGAAGACGACCGCCGAGTCCCACCAGCGGGTGCTCATCGTGGAGGTCATGGGCCGGCACACCGGCTGGATCGCCCTGCACTCCGGCATGGCGGCCGGCGCCCACGCGATCGTGGTGCCCGAGCGGCCCTTCGACATCGAGGAGCTGACCGCGACGGTCGGCGCGCGGTTCTCGGCGGGCAAGCGGTTCGCCATCGTGGTCGCCGCGGAGGGCGCCAAGCCGAAGGCCGGGACCATGGCCTTCGACGAGGGCGGCAAGGACGTCTACGGCCATGAGCGGTTCGCCGGGATCGCGCGGCAGCTCGCCGTGGAACTGGAGTCGCGGCTCGGCAAGGAGGCGCGTCCGGTGATCCTCGGGCACACCCAGCGCGGCGGGACGCCGACGGCGTACGACAGGGTGCTGGCCACCCGCTTCGGCTGGCACGCGGTGGAGGCGGTGCACCGCGGGGAGTTCGGGATGATGACGGCGCTGCGCGGAACGGACATCGTGACGGTGTCGCTGGCGGAGGCCGTCGAGACGCTGAAGACGGTGCCCGAGGACCGCTACGTGGAGGCGGAGTTCGTCCTGTAGCGCCCGCGGCCTCCCGCGGGGTCCGGGTCGTCCCGGGCTCATGATCTCCCGCGGCACCCGTGCGCGGAACCGCCCCCGGTCGCAGTCGCGGCGGGGGACGGTTCTACTCTGGTGCGGACAGACAGCGCACAACCCCCACGAATCAGGAGCCGCCTGATGGATCACAGCGGGCACGGCATGACCATGGACCTGCCTCCGTTCACGCTGGCCCGAGGGCTCGCATGGTCGACCGAGCCGTTCTTCCTCGTCTCCTGCCTGCTGGCGCTGGCGTTGTACGGCTGGGCGGTGGTGCGCCTGACGCGGCGCGGCGACAAGTGGCCGGTGGGGCGGACCGTCTCGTTCGCCCTCGGTGTGCTGAGCATCCTGCTCATGATGTGCACCGGGCTGAACGAGTACGGCATGGTCATCTTCAGCGTGCACATGGTGCAGCACATGATGATCAGCATGGTGTCGCCCATCCTGATCCTGCTCGGCGCCCCGATCACGCTCGCGCTGCGCGCGCTGCCACCGGCGGGACGCGGGCGCAAGGGGCCGCGCGAGCTGCTGCTGATGCTGCTGCACAGCCGCTACATCCGGGTCGTCACCCACCCGATGTTCACCATCCCGATGTTCATCGCGAGCCTGTACGGGCTGTACTTCACCCCGCTGTTCGACTTCCTGATGGGCTCCCAGGTGGGGCACATCGCGATGATGGTGCACTTCCTCGCCGTCGGCCTGGTCTTCTTCTGGCCGATCATGGGCGTGGACCCGGGCCCGCACCGGCCGGGCTACCTGATGCGGATGCTGGAGCTGTTCGCGGGCATGCCCTTCCACGCGTTCTTCGGCATCGCGGTGATGATGGCGTCCACGCCGATGGTCAGCACGTTCGCGAACCCGCCGGCCTCGCTCGGCATCGACGCGCTCGCCGACCAGAACGCGGCCGGCGGCATCGCCTGGGCGTTCAGCGAGGTCCCGTCCGTGCTGGTGCTGATAGCGCTGCTCTTCCAGTGGTACGCCTCGGAGAAGCGGCACGCCAAGCGCACCGACCGCGCTGCGGACCGGGACGGCGACAAGGAGCTGCAGGCGTACAACGCCTACCTGGCCTCCCTGCACGCACGCGGGAACTGAGCCCTCCCCGGTCCCCCTCTCCCCTTCCACCGCTTCCCCCGATTCCCCGCTTCCCCCCACCGGATCTTGCGGGAACGCCCACGTCCGGCACATGTCCAGACGTGGGTTTCCCGCCTAGACTCCACCTTCATGCTGCGCGCTCTGGCCGTCGACGACGAACGCCCCTCGCTGGAGGAACTGCTCTACCTGCTGAACGCGGACCCCCGCATCGGCAGCGCCGAGGGCGCCGGTGACGCGACCGAGGCGCTGCGCCGCATCAACCGCGCCCTGGAGTCCGGACCCGACGGCCCCGAGGCCATCGACGTCGTCTTCCTCGACATCCAGATGCCCGGCCTCGACGGACTCGACCTCGCCCGGCTGCTCGGCGGGTTCGCCCGCCCGCCGCTCGTCGTGTTCGTCACCGCCCACGAGGACTTCGCCGTCCAGGCGTTCGACCTCAAGGCCGTCGACTACGTCCTCAAGCCCGTCCGCAAGGAGCGGCTGGCCGAAGCGGTCCGCCGCGTCGCCGAACCGCGCGCCGCGGCCCAGCACGGCAGCACCCCGCGCATCCCCGTGCACGAGCCCGACCCGGACCACATAGCCGTCGAGCTCGGCGGGGTGACCCGCTTCGTCGCCGTCGAGGACATCACGCACGTGGAGGCCCAGGGCGACTACGCCCGGCTGCACACCGACCGCGGCAGCCACCTCGTGCGGATACCGCTGTCCACCCTGGAGGAACGCTGGCGCTCGCGCGGCTTCGTCCGGATCCACCGCCGCCACCTGGTGGCCCTGCGCCACATCGGGGAGCTCCGGCTCGACGCGGGGACCGTGAGCGTCCTGATCGGCTCGGAGGAGCTCCAGGTCAGCCGGCGGCACACCCGTGAACTGCGGGACCTGCTGATGCGCCGGACCACGGGCTAGGGGGACGGCGTGCCCCAGGACCCGACCGAGCGCCGCGTGGTCGTCACCGGCCCGCCCCGCCGCGCCCTCCCCCACGCTCGGCTCCGCTCGCGCGGGCGGTACCCCCATGCCTTCGGCTACTACCGCCCGCGGATCGAGATCGACGAGCAGACCACCCTCGGCCACACCTACGTCCGCTCCCTGATGCGCATCCAGCTGCGCACCGGTCTCATCGTGTTCGCGGTCCTCATGCTGCTCGTCGGCCCGCTCCCGCTGGTCTTCGCCGCGGCCCCGGACGCCCGGCGGCTGGAGTGGGCGGTCCTCGGCTTCGGGCTGTACCCCCCGCTGGTCCTGCTCGCCCGCTGGTACGTGCGCCGCGCCGAACGCAACGAACGCGACTTCGTGCGGCTCGTCGAGGACCGCTGAGGGCGGGGAACGGAACGCCGGTACCGTGAACTCCAGTTACGCCGTCCCCGCCGTCGCGCTCGTCGTGCTGGCGACCGTCCTCGTCGGCGCCTTCGGCCTGCGCATCTCCCGCACCACCTCCGACTTCTACGTCGCCTCCCGTACCGTGGGCCCCCGGCTGAACGCCGCCGCCATCAGCGGCGAGTACCTCTCCGCCGCCTCCTTCCTGGGCATCGCGGGCCTCGTCCTGGTCCAGGGCCCGGACATGCTCTGGTACCCGGTCGGCTACACCGCCGGCTACCTGGTCCTGCTGCTGTTCGTCGCCGCCCCGCTGCGCCGCTCCGGCGCCTACACGCTGCCCGACTTCGCCGAGGCCCGCCTCGCCTCGCAGGCGGTGCGGCGGCTCGCGGGCGCCTTCGTCGTCGGCGTCGGCTGGCTCTACCTGCTGCCCCAGCTCCAGGGCGCGGGACTCACCCTGACCGTGCTCACCGGCGCCCCCGGCTGGCTCGGCGGGGTGATCGTCGCCGTCGTGGTCACCGTCATCGTCGCCGCCGGCGGCATGCGCAGCATCACCTTCGTGCAGGCCTTCCAGTACTGGCTCAAGCTCACCGCCCTGTTCGTGCCCGCGCTGTTCCTGGTCCTCGCCTGGCAGAGCGACGGGGCGCCCAGCCATGCCTTCGACGAACCCGCCGCCTTCCGCGAACAGCGTGTCGTCCGCATCGACGCCACCCTCGACCTGCGGCTCGCCGAGCCGCTGACCGTGACCGTCGACGGCACCGTCGACGGCCGTGAGCACGCGGGCACCGAGCTCCGCCTGCCCGCCGGCACCCACCGCATCGACGGCGGCACCCGGCTGACCTTCGCCGAGGGAACCGAGGTCCCGGCCGCCGGACGGGGCGCCGACGACGCCCTGTCGCCCTCACGGGCCGAGTCCCGTGAGGAACGCCCGCTGTACGCCACGTACGGGCTGATCCTCGCCACCTTCCTCGGCACCATGGGCCTGCCGCACGTGGTGGTCCGCTACTACACCAGCCCGCACGGCGTCGCCGCCCGGCGCACCACCGTCGCCGTCCTCGGCCTGATCGGCGCCTTCTACCTGCTGCCCCCGGTCTACGGAGCCCTCGGCCGGCTGTACGCCCCCGACCTCACCCTCACCGGCAGCGCGGACGCCGCCGTGCTCCTGCTGCCCGGCCGCATGATCGGAGGAACGGGCGGCGACCTGCTCGGCGCGCTGGTCGCCGGGGGCGCCTTCGCCGCGTTCCTGTCCACGGCGTCCGGGCTGACCATGGCCGTGGCCGGCGTGATCACCCAGGACGTCCTGCCCTCACGCGGCGTGCGGCACTTCCGGCTCGGCACGCTGCTCGCCATGGCCGTCCCGCTCGGAGCGAGCATCCTGGTCGGCGGGCTGCCGGTGGCCGACGCGGTCGGGCTCGCCTTCGCCGTGTCGGCGTCCTCGTTCTGCCCGCTGCTCGTCCTCGGCATCTGGTGGCGCCGGCTCACCCCGCCCGGAGCGGCGGCCGGCATGCTGGTCGGAGGCGGCTCCGCCTTCCTCGCCGTCGCCGCGACCATGGCCGGCTTCCCGGGGCGGGGCGCGCTGCACGCGCTGCTCGCCTGGCCCGCCCTGTGGTCGGTGCCGCTGGGCTTCCTCACCATGGTCCTGGTCTCCCTGGCCACCCCCGGCCGGGTGCCGCCCGGCACGGCGGCGGTGCTCGCCCGGTTCCACCTGCCGGAGGAGCTGCGGACGGAGGTGTCCACGTGAGCGGATTCCTGGCGGGGCTGTGCGTCGCCGTGCTGCCCCTGCTGGCCGCGGGCTTCTGGCTCGGCCGGCGCACCGCCCGGCCCGCCAGCCTCGCCGGGCTCGGCACGCCCGTCGAGCACGCCACCTTCGCGACCCTGCACACCGCCTCCCTGGCCACGCCCCCGCTCCGGGCGGGCCTGACCGAGGAGACCGCCGGCAGATCCGCCCGCAAACTGCGCTCGCTGCTCGGCACCGACGCCCTGTGCCTCACCGACCGCGAACAGGTCCTCGTCTGGGACGGCGCCGGCGCCCATCACCGCACTGAGATCATGGAACGGCTGGCCGGGCCCCTCGACTCCGGCCGCGGTGAGGCGTTCCCGCTCAGCTGCGACACCCCCGACTGCTCGGTGCGCTGGGCCGTCGTCGCCCCGCTCACCGTCGACGACCGGGTGCACGGCGCGCTCGTCGCCTGCGCGCCCCGCGAGTCCGCGGTCCTGGTCCGGGCGGCCGGGGAGGTGGCCCGCTGGGTCTCCGTCCAGCTCGAACTGGCCGACCTCGACCGGTCCCGCACCCGCCTCATCGAGGCCGAACTCAGGGCGCTGCGGGCCCAGATCTCCCCGCACTTCATCTTCAACTCGCTCGCCGTGATCGCCTCGTTCGTCCGCACCGACCCCGAGCGCGCCCGCGAACTGCTCCTGGAGTTCGCCGACTTCACCCGTTACTCGTTCCGCCGGCACGGCGACTTCACCACCCTCGCCGACGAACTCCACGCCATCGACCACTATCTGGCACTGGTCCGCGCCCGCTTCGGCGACCGCCTCTCCGTCACCCTGCAGATCGCCCCCGAGGTGCTGCCGGTCGCGCTGCCCTTCCTCTGTCTGCAGCCGCTCGTCGAGAACGCCGTCAAGCACGGCCTCGAGGGCAAGGCCGACAAGTGCCACATCCAGATCACCGCACAGGACGCCGGCGCCGAGGCCCTCGTGGTGATCGAGGACGACGGCGCCGGCATGGACCCCGACCTGCTGCGGCGCGTCCTCGCCCGTGAGGTCGACCACACGGGCGGCATCGGGCTGTCCAACGTCGACGACCGGCTCCGCCAGGTCTACGGCGACGACCACGGCCTCGTCATCGAGACCGCGGTGGGCGCGGGCATGAGGGTCACCGTCCGGCTGCCGAAGTACCAGCCGGGCGTGCACCTGGCGGGGCGGCTCACGCCGAGGTGAGCGCCAAGGGGAGCGCCGAACGCCACGGGCGGCTCAGGCGCTGCGCGTGGCCACCATTCCGAGGGTGATCAGTCCCAGGACGACCCAGCCGAACCACAGCCATCCGTTGCTGCCGAGCGCCACCGTGTAGGCCGTCACGGCCACGAGGCCGCCGACGGTGAGCACTCCCATGGTCTTCGTCGAGTTCGAACCGTTGTGGGAACCGGGCATCGCGACACCCTCCTCATGGTCCTGGTGTTCGGTTTCCCTCCATGGTGCCCCGGTTCTGCCGTTACGGTGCCGGTATGAGCAGCAGTCCCGCACCGTTCGACGAGCTCGACCGCAAGATCGTCACCGCTCTGATGGCGAACGCCCGGTCGTCCTTCGCCGAGATCGGCACGGCCGTCGGACTGTCGTCCACGGCGGTCAAGCGCCGGGTGGACCGGCTCCGCGAGACGGGGGTGATCACCGGTTTCACCGCGACGGTGCGGCCGTCGGCGCTGGGGTGGCGCACGGAGGCGTACGTCGAGGTGTACTGCGAGGGGGCGGCGCCGCCCCGGCGGCTGGCGGAGGTGGTGCGCAACCACCCGGAGATCGCCGCGGCGATGACGGTGACCGGTGGCGCGGACGCCCTGCTGCATCTGCGGGCGCGGGACGTGGACCACTTCGAGGAGGTGCTGGAGCGGATCCGTGCGGAGCCGTTCATCCGGAAGACGATCAGTGTGATGGTGCTGTCCCATCTGATCCCGGAGAGTCCGGAGGCGGGGGCGAGCCAGCCGGCCCCCCGGGAACCGGGGTAACACGCAGCGGACGTGCGTCGGGCAGCGGGAACACGCAGTATTCCTGCGTGAACACGCAACTCTCCTTCCTTGTCGCGCGCCCCGGTCGCTTCCTACCGTGGACTCACCCCTGATGACACCGCGTGGAAGCGGAGGAACCCCTCTGTGACCGTTCCCCGTGTGCCGTCCCCACGGCGCTATCTCGTCTGCGACCCCGTGCACTTCGCCGTGCGGTACGCGATCAACCCCTGGATGCGTCCCGATCGTCCCGTCGACCTCCTCCTGGCCCAGCGGCAGTGGCGGACGCTGGTCGACGTCTACCGCGCGCACGGTCACACCGTGGAGACCGTGCGGCCCGTGCCCGGACTGCCCGACATGGTGTTCGCCGCGAACGCGGCGGTCGTCGTCGGGGGCCGCGTCCTCGGCTCCCTGTTCCTGGCACCCGAGCGGCGCCCCGAGTCCGTGCCGTACGAGAGCTGGTTCAAGGCGGAGGGCTTCGACGTCCACCGTCCCGAGTCGGTGTGCGAGGGCGAGGGCGACCTGGTTCCCGCCGGGCGCTGGATCCTCGCCGGCACCGGGTTCCGCACCACCCGTGAGGCGCATCGGGAGGCACAGGAGTTCTTCGGCGTGCCCGTGATCAGCCTGACGCTGGTGGATCCGTACTTCTACCACCTGGACACGGCCCTGTTCACCCTGGACGAGGAGAACATCGCGTACTACCCGGAGGCGTTCTCACCGGGGAGCCGCGAGGTGCTGGCCCGGCTGTATCCGGACGCGGTGACCGCGACCCGCGAGGACGCGACGGCGTTCGGCCTGAACTCCGTCTCCGACGGGCGCCACGTGTTCATCTCCCCCGAAGCCACAAGCCTCGCCGCCCGGCTCGCCGACCGCGGCTACGTCCCCGTCCCCGTCGGCCTGTCCGAGTTCCACAAGGCAGGCGGCGGGATCAAGTGCTGCACCCAGGAGATCCGCTCATGACCTCTGCCGTCCGTACCCGTTCGTCCGCCGAGCTGATCGGTGCGGAGGAGTCGGTCCTCGCACACAACTACCATCCGCTGCCCGTGGTCGTCGCGAGCGCCCGGGGCGTGTGGGTGGAGGACGTGGAGGGCCGCCGCTACCTCGACATGCTGGCCGGCTACTCGGCGCTCAACTTCGGCCACCGGCATCCCGCGCTGATCGAGGCGGCGCACCGTCAGCTGGACCGGCTCACGCTCACCTCGCGCGCCTTCCACAACGACCGGCTCGCCGAATTCGCGGAGCGGCTGGCGGCGCTGACCGGGCTCGACATGGTGCTGCCCATGAACACCGGCGCGGAGGCGGTCGAGAGCGCGGTGAAGGTGGCCCGCAAGTGGGCCTACGACGTGAAGGGCGTCCCGGCCGACCGGGCGACGATCGTGGTCGCGGCGGACAACTTCCACGGCCGGACGACGACCATCGTCGGTTTCTCCACGGACGAGACCGCACGCGCCGGTTTCGGGCCCTTCACGCCCGGCTTCCGGATCGTGCCGTACAACGACCTGCCGGCCTTGGAGGCGGCGGTCGACGAGACGACGGCCGCGGTGCTGATCGAGCCGATCCAGGGCGAGGCAGGAGTGAACATCCCCGACGACGGCTATCTGGCGGGCGTGCGGGAGCTGACGCGCCGCGCGGGGTGCCTGTTCGTCGCGGACGAGATCCAGTCGGGACTGGGACGCACGGGCCGCACGCTGGCCGTGGACCACGAGTCGGTCGTCCCGGACATGGTGCTGCTCGGCAAGGCGCTGGGCGGCGGCATCGTCCCGGTGTCGGCCGTGGTGGCCCGGCGGGAGGTGCTCGGGGTGCTGCACCCCGGGGAGCACGGGTCGACCTTCGGCGGCAATCCGCTGGCCGCGGCCGTCGGCACGGCGGTGGTGGAGCTGCTGGAGACGGGCGAGTTCCAGCGCCGGGCGGCGGAACTGGGCGTGGTGCTGCGCGGCGGGTTGCAAGCCCTGGTCGGCAGGGGCGTCGTCGGCTTCCGCTCGCGCGGACTGTGGGCGGGCGTCGACGTGGACCCCGTGCTGGGCACCGGCCGGGAGGTGAGCGAGCGGCTGATGCGGGAGGGGATCCTGGTCAAGGACACCCACGGGTCCACCATCCGGCTGGCCCCGCCGCTCACCGTCCGGGGCGAGGAGCTCCAGGAGGCCCTGGAGACGCTGGGGAAGGTGCTGGGCCAGGGCGGCTGACCCGCCGGGGCCCCGGCCGCCAACCCGTTCCCGCCCGCCTGACCTGCGTGGCAGCCGTCCGGAGGGCGGGGAACAGGGGTCTCCGGCCGGCGTCCGGGAAGCCCCCTGCCCGGTTCCCGGGTGAAGATGGGAACAAGAGGTGGTAGACCACTCTCAGCGACAGAGAGGTCGGCCGTGGGCGGACACGAGCACGGACACGAGGAGCCGGACGTTGCCCGGCAGGGGTTCGACGTCGCCGACGCCGCTCCCCTGCTGCTCGATCCGCAGGGCGTCGTGACGAACTGGACCGGTCCGGCCGAGCGGCTGCTGGGGTATCCGGCGGTCGAGGCGGTGGGCAGGAAGCTGGCCGAGCTGCTCACCGCCGAGGACGCCGAGCGGGTTCCGGACCTGGTCGGGCGCTGCCGGGCGGACGAGGGCTGGGCGGGCCCGATGACGGCCCGGCACCGGGACGGGCGGCCGGTCCCCGTCATGGTCCGGCTCATGCGGACCGTGGAACCGCGGGGCCGCTCGTCCCTGCTGGCGCTGCTGTCGGAGCTGGCCGGTCCCGTCGGCCGGGACATGAGCCGCTCCGCCGGCTGGGACCTGAGCCCCGCGGTGCTCGAGCAGATGGTCACCGGAGCGTCGATCGGGCTCGCGATCGTGGACACGGAACTGCGGTACGTGTGGTCGAACCCCGCCCTGGAGCAGTTCGGCGGCGGCCCGGCCCGGCAGCGGCTGGGCCTGCGGTTCGCCGACGTCCAGCCCGGCCTGGACGCCGAGTCCGTCGAGGCTCAGATGCGCCACGTGCTGGAGACCGGCGAGCCGGTGGTCGGCCACGAGTACGTCGGCCAGGTCCGTTCGGCGCCGCTGCGCGAGACGGCGCACATGCTGTCGTTCACCCGGCTCGACGACGAGCGGGGCCGCCCGATGGGCGTCTACTACAGCGTCGTGGACATCACCGAGCGCCACCGTGCCCGGCAGCGGCTCGCCCTGCTCGACCGGGCCGGCGAACGCATCGGCCGCACGCTGGACGTCATGCGCACCGCCCAGGAGCTGGCGGACGTCGCCGTCCCGGAACTCGCGGACCTCGCGGTCGTGGACCTGCTGGAGACGGTGGTGCGGGGCGCCGAGCTGCCGCCCGGACCCCTCACGGAGACGGACAGGGTGCCGCTGCGCCGCGCGGGCCACCGGTCGCTCTACGAGGACCTGCCGCGGAAGGTCCGGGAGACGGACTCGGTGACGAACTTCCTGGCCGGTTCACCGCCGGTCCACTGTCTGGCCACGGGCCTGTCCTGGCGTCAGGAGCAGCTCGACCCGCTCGCCACGGAGTGGATCGACGGCGCGCCGGACGGCCGGAAGGCCACCTTCCTCGAGCTCGGTCTGCAGAGCGCGATGGTCGTGCCGATCCGCGCCCGGGGCATCACCCTGGGCGTCACCGGTTTCTTCCGGCGCCGCCCGGAGCTCTTCAGCGAGGAGGACCTGGCCCTGGCCGAGGACCTCGTCTCCCGCGCCGCCGTCTGCGTGGACAACGCCCGGCGCTACGCCAGGGAGCGCGACGCGGCGCTCGTACTGCAGCGCAGCCTGCTGCCCCGTCGGCTGGTGGAGCTGGACGCCGTCGAGGCGTCGGCCTGTTACCGGCCGTCCGACGAACTGACCGGTCTGGGCGGCGACTGGTACGACATGATCCCGCTCTCGGGTGCCCGCGTCGCCCTCGTCGTCGGGGAGGTCCCCGGGCACGGCATCGCCGCCGCCGCGGCGATGGGCCGGCTGCGTACCGCCGTACGGACCCTGGCCGCGCAGGACCTGCCGCCCGCGGAGGTGCTCGCGCACCTCGACGACCTGGTGTCGCGGTCGGCGCGGGAGGAGGGCACCGATCCGGACGAGCCGGAGGGGAACTACGGCCAGGCCGTGGGCTCCGGCTGCCTGTACGTCGTCTACGACCCGGTGGACGGCCGGTGCGCGATGGCCTCCGCGGGCCATCCCCCGCCCGCCCTGGTGGCGCTCGACGGCACGGTCGGCTTCGTCGATCTGCGGTCGGGGCCCCTGCTCGGCGTGGGCGGCCCGCCGTTCGAGGCGAGGGAACTGTCCCTGACCGAGGGCAGCATCCTCGCCCTGTACACCGACGGTCTGCTGACCGACACGGAGACCGGTTCGACCGCGGGCGGCCAGGACCGGCTGCGACAGGCGCTGCAGGGGGTCGAGCCCTCGCTGGAAACGCGGTGCCGGGCCGTGGTGGACGCCCTGGTGCCGGTCCGCCCGTACGACGACGTGGCACTGCTTATGGCCCGTGCCCGGCTCCTGGACTCCGACCAGGTGGCAGTCTGGGACCTGCCGTCGGATCCGGCCGTGGTGGCCGAGGCCCGCAGGACGGCCACCCGGCAGCTCGCCCACTGGGGGCTGGACGAGCTGGTCTTCACCACGGAGCTGATCGTCAGCGAACTGGTCACCAACGCCATCCGGCACGCCGTCGGCCCCGTCCGCCTCCGGCTGCTCCGGGAGCACGCGCTGGTCTGCGAGGTGTTCGACGGCGGCGCCACCACCCCGCACCTGCGTCATCCCCGCGCCATGGACGAGGGCGGACGCGGGCTGCTGCTGGTCTCGCAGCTCGCCCAGCGGTGGGGCACCCGTTTCGTTCCCGACGGGAAGGTCATCTGGGCCGAGCAGTCGCTGACCGGGCCGGACGAGCTCCCTCTCGAGATGCTCTTCCCTTCGGAATGACGCTCCGGTCAGGGCGCCGCCTCCACCGGAAGGGCGTCTCCGGCACGCATTCCTCCCGGAACTCTCCCCCACCGCGCCCGATCCACCCGCATCACGAAAAACCCACGTCGTTCCGGCGTCGAGGTGGTGGTCACGGCACGGACGGCGATCGCCCCGGAGCGGCGCCGTGTCGCCGTCGGGCACGACGCCCTCGTCGAAGCCGCCGCTGTCGCATGCTGTCTCCATGGGACTGTCCGCCGGGGATCCGGCCTGTGCCTTCTGCGGCATCGTCTCCGGCCGGGTGCCGGCCAGCCGCGTGTACGAGGACGAGCTGGTCCTGTCCTTCATGGACATCCACCCGGCTGCGCCCGGAGACCTCCTCGTCGTCCCCAAGACGCACGCGGCAGGTCTGGAGGACATCGATGAGGCCCTGATGGCCCATCTGTTCCGCGTCGTCCACCTGCTGGCGCGGGCCCTGCGGAGCTCGGGGCTGCCGTGCGAGGGAGTGAACGTGTTCCTCGCCGACGGGGAGGCCGCCGATCAGACGGTCTTCCACCTCCACGTGCACGTCTTCCCCCGCACCGCGGACGACCGGTTCCGCTTGGAGGTCAGGTGGCAGGAGCGGTCCCGTGCCGCCCTCGACCACGACGCCGCCCTGATCAGGGCGCGCCTGAACCGCGGCGGAGACCGCCGTGGAACTCCCCGGGACGTGCCGGGCGGGTAGGCGCTCCGGTTCACCGCGACGAGTGCTGGTCGGCGGCCCCTCGCTGGAAGGTGGCGTACAGCAGCCACAGCGACGGGACGAGCACCACCGCTCCCACGCCCAGCGCCCCGAGGACCGCCGACAGCACGGAGGCGCTCGCCGCGGCCTCGGTCACCGTCGTGCTGCCGACCAGCAGGGCCGGGTACTGGGCTGCGCCCCACGCCCACAGGATGGCGGCGACCGCCAGGGCCGCGGCTGCGCGGGCGGCCACGAAGCGCTGCCGGACCAGCAGGCCGAGGCCGGTCAGACCGGCCACCGCGCTGATGATCACCAGTGGCAGTGCCCGGTGGGTCAGTCCGTGGAACAACTCGGGGGCGTCCGCGTTCAGCACCGCGATGCCCGCGAGGGCCACGACGCCCGACACCAGGCCGCTGACCACCGCGTCGCGGGTGAAGGCCGCGGCGAGCTCCGGTCGTCCCTCCCGGTGCGCGTCGGCGCACAGGTACACCGCCGCCAGGTGCGCACAGGCCGCCACGGCCAGCAGCCCGCCCAGCAGCGACGTCGGATTGAGCCAGCTGGTGACCACGTCGCCTTCGGCGAGCCCCGGCGGAACGCGGCCGGAGGCGACACCGCCCGCCACCGTGCCGAGGAAGAACGGCGTCAGCAGCGACGACAGCGCGAAGCACGCGCCGAACAGCCGCTGCTGCCACAGTTCGGTGCTCGCCTTGCGGAAGGCGAAGGCGGCGCCCCGGGCGATGATGCCCAACGCGGCGAGGGTGAGCGGGATGTACAGGGTGGACATCACCGCGGCGAACACCGGCGAGAAGGCCGACCACAGCATCACGACCACGAAGATCAGCCACACGTGGTTGGCCTCCCAGACCGGCCCGATGCTGTGCTCGATGAGCCCGCGCCGGGCCCGGCCGCGCTCGGCGCCGCCGGCCAGCAGGTCCCAGACTCCGGCGCCGAAGTCGGCCCCTCCGAACAGGGCGTAGCAGGTCAGGCCCACCCACATCACGGCGAGCGCCGCATCCGCGAGCACAGTCACCTCCAGGGGGTCGTACAACGGGCTGCGGGAGAGTCACACGACGGGATACCCGGTGACATCCTCCTCCTGCGGTGCGCGCGGCACCGGGGTGCCCCGGGCGAGGCGGCGCAGGACGTAGACGGTCGCGACGGTCATGGCGGCGTACACCACAAGCACCAGCCACAGTCCGGTCATCAGGCCGGGAGCGGGGTTGACGGCGTCGCGCACGCTCATCAGGCCCCACACGATCCAAGGCTGACGGCCCAGCTCCGTGACGGTCCAGCCGCATTCGAGGGCCACCACCGCGGCCGGGCCGCCGACCGCGGCCAGCGCCAGGAAGAGGCGGGGGGTGGACAGCTCGCCGCCGGTGCGGCGACGGCGCCACCACGCCCACAGCAGCCACACGCCGAGGGCGAGCAGGAAGAAGCCGGCGGCGACCATCAGGTCGAACGCCCAGTGCACACCGGTGACCGGCGGATGCTGGGCGGGCGGCACACGGTCGAGGCCCTTGACGACAGTGTCGGGACGGTAACCGATCAGCAGCGACAGCCCGTTGGGGATCTCCAGGCCGTACTTCAGCCCGTTGTCACCCGCGACGCCGCCGATCGTCAGCGGTACGTGCGAACCGGTGCGGTAGACGCCTTCGGCGGCCGCGAGCTTGGTCGGCTGGTAGTCGGCCAGGAAGCGTGCCGCCCAGTCGCCCACGACGATCTGGAACGGTGTCACGATCGCGCCCAGCGTGAAGGGGATGAAGAACCCCGCCCGGTGGTAGGTGTCGCGGCGCCCGCGCAGCATGGCCACGGCGTACACGGAGGCGGTCAGGAACGACGCGACCATGAAGGCGGCCAGGATCATGTGCACGGTCTGCGGCGGGCTGGCCGGGTTGAGCATCGCCGCCCACGGATCGACGTCGACCACCTTGCCCTCGCGCAGGGTGAAACCGCGCGGCTGGTTCATCCAGGCGTTCGCGCACACGACGAAGAACGCCGACGCGGTGCCCGCGATCACGATGGGGAGGCCGGTCAGCAGATGGCGGCGGGGTGGCAGCCGGTCCCACGCGTACAGGTAGATGCCCAGGAAGATCGCCTCCACGAAGAAGGCGATGCCCTCCAGCGCGAAGGGCAGCCCGATCACCTGACCGAACCTTCCCATCAGGCCGGGCCACAGCAGTCCCATCTCGAAGCTGAGGATCGTGCCGGACACGGCGCCCACGGCGAACAGCACCCCCATGGCACGCGCCCACCGGCGGGCCAGCAAGCGGTACGCCGGGTTGCCGGTGCGGATGCCGTACCACTCGGCGAGCAGCGTCAGCGCCGGGAGCCCGACACCCAGGCAGGCCAGGACGATGTGCCAGGCGAGGGAGAAACCCATCTGCGCCCGCGCCGCCGCCAGATCGCCCTCCGACACCCGGTCGGCCGCGTATCCGATGAGCACCCACGGGCCGGTGAGCAGAGTGTGGGTCATGGAACCCGTCAGTACCCAGATCGGACGGTCGAAACCGGTATCCGGCGAAACAGTGAACCGACGGTGCGAAAGGCAGGTCGGGGCGTGGTGAGGGGCCTCGGCGAGAAGACCGGGCAGGCCGTCACCGGTCGGCCAGGCCAAAAGGGTACGGACTGATCGTCTCGGCGGCGATCCGCCCCGCGGCACGCTCGGCCGAGACATGTGCGGCCTCGGCGAAGAGAGCCTCCCGCGACAGCACGGCCCGCTCCGGCTCCAGGGGTGAAGCGGGTGGTCGTCTGGAGGCGGTGTTCGTCGGCGGTCATCAGGTGTCGTCGCGGCCGGAAGTGGGAGAGGATGCCGCTGAAGGCTGCGAGGGACCGCTGGGCCGCTCCCGGGGAGTGGGAAGCCGGTCACCTGGATGGTGCGGATCTCCTCCTGGCCGCCCCCACGGCGGGGCGGGAGGAGACCGTGGCCCTGGGCACCGGTCGCCCGGGCAGGTGAAAGCGATGACCGCGGGGCCGCCGACGGCGTCCTGCGCTCTCTGTCGCGGCACTCGGCCTTCCATGACCGGGCCCCTGGGTCCGCCCCGCGGCCGATCACAGCACGTAAGGAGCAGCAGCTATGCGCGGTGTCGTGATGCGCGCCCCCGGGGATGTCCGGGTGGAGCAGCGCGAGGACCCGGGGATCGTCTCGCCGACGGACGCGGTGATCCGTCTGTCGGCGACCTGTGTGTGCGGGTCGGACCTGTGGCCCTACCGGGGGATCGAGCCCGTCCGGGGCCCGGCCCCGATGGGCCACGAGTACGTGGGCGTCGTGGAGGAGGTCGGCGGCGAGGTGACGAACATCAGGCCCGGCCAGTTCGTGGTCGGCTCGTTCTTCGCCTCCGACAACACCTGCGAGATCTGCCGGGCCGGCTACCAGTCCTCCTGCGTCCACCGCGAGCCCATGGGCGCGCTCGGCGCCCAGGCGGAGCGGCTGCGCGTCCCGCTCGCCGACGGCACCCTGGTCGCCACACCCGAGATCCCCGACGACGACCTGGTCCCCGGCCTCCTGGCCGCCTCCGACGTGCTAGGCACCGGCTGGTTCGGTGCGGTGGCCGCCCAGGCCGGTCCCGGCAAGACGGTCGCGGTCGTCGGCGACGGCGCGGTCGGCCTGCTCGCGGTACTGGCCGCCCGGCAGCTCGGCGCGGAGCGGATCATCGCCATGAGCCGCCACGCGCCGCGCCAGGAGCTCGCCCTGGAGTACGGCGCCACCGACATCGTCACCGAACGCGGCGACGACGGCGTGGCGAGGATCAAGGAGCTGACCGGCGGGCTGGGCGCGCACTCGGTCATCGAGGCGGTCGGCACCCAGCAGTCGATGGAGCAGGCCATCGGTTCCACCCGTCCCGGCGGGCACGTCGGCTACGTGGGCGTCTCCCACGACGTGACACTGGACGGTCAGGAGTTGTTCTTCTCCCACGTGCACCTGCACGGTGGCCCGGCCCCGGTGCGGCAGTACCTGCCCGAGCTGATCGGCCTGGTCTGGAACCGCCGGATCGATCCCGGCAAGGTCTTCGACCTCGCCCTCCCCCTCGACCAGGCCGCCGAGGCCTACCGCGCCATGGACGAACGCCGCGCCATCAAGACCCTGCTGCACGTGTGACCCCGCTGCCGGTCCGCTTGCCCGCACCCCTCCCCGCCGGCCTCCTGGGCAAGCCCGAGGAAATCGCCTCCCCTGCTGTGGCTCTCCTCCGAAGAGGCCGCCTTCAGCACCGGAACCTCCCCTGGCCGTCAACGGTGGACAAGGCACTTGAAACAGCCCACCCCCGCTCATCCCTTCTCGACTGCGGCCGGTCAGGAACCCCTCGGTACCACCGCGACCGGGTGGTCCATGAACGGCCGACCGGGCAAGCGTCGCCCACCGGCCCGGCAGCCCCGACCGTCTGAGAGGGATCGTGGAATCCGTTGCACAGCAGGCCACCGTCAAGGCCCCGGCCGACCCGCTCACCGGCGACGTCCTGTTCGAGGACGTTCGGATGTGTCGTTGTGCACCGGTGCGACGGCCGGCACGACGGCACACGGCGAAGACGGGCGAAGGCGCCTGACCGGCGACCATGCGGATCGAGCGCCCTTCGCAGGATCATGGGACCGAACGGCGCGTCAGAGGGCCTCTGCTTGAGATTGCCGCGGGTGTGAGCGGCGGGCTCGGGCGGAGCGGACGGCGAGGACGAGGCGGACCTGGGCCCGTGGCCCGCGGCCGTACGCCTCACCGCGGTGATGGAAGGGCTCGCGATGCAGGTCCACCGCGAGCCCGCCGGCGTGAACGGGGTGCCCGCCGCCGAGCTCGTCGCACCGGTCCTCGAAGCCGAGCTCGCCGCCGTCTTCACCGGCGAGTGTCGCCAGTACCACAAGGAGACCCGCGGAGTGCGACCGGCCGAGCCATCGGGAGAACAGCTCCTGCGGTGACCGGCACGCCGGTGGCGACTGCGAGCAGAAGCACGCCCAGCACTCGGTCGGGCTTCTGTATTCGTCCCGGTCAACGGCCCTGCGGTGGGGGGTACAGCGGGGCTCGGCGCAGGTGGGACGGCCCGGGGCCGGCCAACGGGTGCCCGCACCACACGCCATGACAGCGCCGGAGACGTGCCTGGTGGCGACGCCGCCATCTGCGGAAGTCCGGTCGGAGCACTGGCTGGACGTCTTCACGGCGGACGCGCGGCCATCAGAACTTCGACACGAGATCGACCTGTCGTGCGCGCCACTGCAGACGCCGTCGGCGCCTCATGACTGACGAGATGTCAGTAAAGTCGACGAAGGGTCGACCCGGGCCCGGTCGAACGCGGTGGCAGATGACTGCGGATGCGCGTGGGCCGACACCCTGGATCATAGACTCGACCTGCGAGAACCCCGATCCGAAGCGGACCTGGTGAAGCGAGGAACGAGCCGTGTTCTACTACTTTCTCAAGTACGTGCTGCTGGGTCCGCTGCTGCGACTGGTCTTCCGGCCTCGAATAGAGGGCCTGGAGCATGTGCCGTCGTCCGGGGCCGCCATCGTCGCCGGCAACCACCTGTCCTTCTCGGACCACTTCCTGATGCCCGCGATACTCAAACGGCGCATCACCTTCCTCGCCAAGGCCGAGTACTTCACCGGCCCCGGCGTCAAGGGCCGGCTGACGGCGTTCTTCTTCCGCAGCGCGGGGCAGATCCCGGTCGACCGCTCCGGCAAGGACGCCGGGCAGGCCGCGATCCGGGAGGGCCTCAAAGTGCTGGGCGAGGGGGAACTGCTCGGCATCTACCCGGAGGGCACCCGGTCGCACGACGGGCGTCTCTACAAGGGCAAGGTCGGGGTCGCGGTGATGGCCCTCAAGGCCGGCGTCCCGGTGATCCCCTGCGCGATGATCGGCACCTTCGAGGCGCAGCCGCCCGGGAAGGTCGTCCCCCGCATCCGTCCGGTGGTGATCCGCTTCGGCAGGCCCCTCGACTTCTCGCGCTACGCCGGCCTGGAGGGCGAGAAGGCGATACTGCGCGCCGTCACCGACGAGATCATGTACACCATCCTGAGCCTGTCCGAGCAGGAGTACGTCGACCAGTACGCGGCCGTCGCCAAGGCGGAGGACGCCGAGCGCAAGGCGGCGGAGAAGCGCCGGCTCCCGCGGATGCCGCTGAGCTGACCGGCCCCACCCGAACGCACGATCGTGTGCCCCCGCCGCAGCGGCGGGGGCACACGATCGTGCGTTCGGGGCCCTCTCGGCGCCTTACGAGGTGGCCGTCCCGCGGTGTTCCGCGGCGATGCCGAAGCGCTGCTGTTCGCGCGGAGCGGACGCCGCCTCGCGGATGCCGGAAACCGTGCTGACCACCTGGTCCCCGGCGGGCTCCCGTCGCGCGTCGAGCTCCTGGAGTTCCTCGAGTCGTCGCAGGTCATCGGCGGAGACGAGGGCGACGAGAGGCTTTCCGTGCCGGGTCACGACGACACGCTCACCGCCGTACACCACGCGGTTGATCAGGTCGGCGAGCTCAGCCCTGGCTTGCGTCACCGGAATCTCGTAGGCCATACCCCCATCATAACGTCACGTACGTCCTGTACATTTCTTACAGACAACCGTCGTGAGGAGGGGCCCGCATGACCCGACCGTCCGCCCGCCACGTCCTGCCCGAGTTCACCGAACACACGGTGTCCGGGCGCCGGAGCACGGATCCGTACTCGAAGCTCCTGGAGGAGCGGATCGTCCTCCTCGGGACACCGATCGACGAGGCCTCCGCGAACGACGTGATCGCCCAGCTCATGTACCTGGAGCACCGGGACCCCGACCGGGACATCTCCCTCTACCTCAACTCGCCCGGCGGCTCCTTCCACGCCATGTCGGCGATCCACGACACCCTGCGCTACGTCGCCTGCGAGGTGGAGACGGTCTGCCTGGGGCAGGCGGCCGGGACGGCCGCGCTGCTGCTGGCCGCCGGGACACCGGGCAAGCGGTACGTACTGCCCGGGGCGCGGCTGGTACTGCGTCAGCCCGTGCTGACGGAGCCGGTGGAGGGCCGGGCGGGCGACCTGGCCGTTCGGGCCGAGGAGCTGACACGTGTGCGGGCCCGGCTCGAGGAGATGCTGGTCCGGCACACCCGTCGCACCCCGGAGCAGGCGCGGTCGGACATCGAGCGGGACACGGTCCTCGACGCCCGGGCGGCGGTGGACTACGGCCTCGCGGACCGGATCGTGACCCGCCGCGAGGGCCTCCAGTCCGCTCCCGGCACGAGGTGAGTCGTCGATGCTGCCACCCGAGCTGCCGCCGCTGCCCGCGCTGACCCGCGCCGAGGCCGAGCTGATCGACCGTTACCTCGAGGCCGTCGACCTGCTCGGCCGGATCAATCCGGCCCGCGACGGCGACACCTACCGGGGGCTGCGTGCCGCGCAGGCCCTGGTCGGCAAGGCCGTCGCCCTGCGCGACGCGCTGGCCCTGATGCACAGGCGCGGCGAGACCGAACTGCACACCGCCACCCTGGCCCGCGCGTTGCGGGTGCTGGACGGCGAGCGACGCACGGCCCGCGTCATCCTGCCGCCGGGCTCCGGCAGTTGACGCCCCTACCGGCCCGGTCGGGGCGCGCGCCGGTGACATGTCCGCACCGAAGTTGAAACGGACCAAAAGGCTTACCCCCAAGCGGCGTAGATGCACGACTTCTTTTCGGGCCTCCAAGGTTGCGCACCGCGCCCGCCTCCTTTCGGAATTGAGCGTTCCGATGCTGGTCCGGGGCTCCTCGGTGCTCTGGACGGAAGCCCGGACGCAGCACTGTCCACCCGAACGGATGAGTGGTGAGTAACAACACAAACCCCCGGCTCCGGTGGGATTTCGGGCCGACCATTGCCAAGATCGCTCACTGACGACAAGCCCCCGCCGCCGCGGCGGGGCGATCCGGGCGGACGCCGAGTCCTGCCGCCGCCCGGATGACCGGTCGACAGGAGTGGATCGGCAGGAGTGGAGGACCCGAGCACGACGGGTCGCCGGAGCGGGGGTTCCCGTTCCGAGCAGCCCTTGGGGTGAAGCCGCACATGTGCGGCCGGGCAACTTCGCCAGCCCGAATCCGACAGGTCATCCTTCACAGGCGGCTGACGAAGGGTTGCGCATGTCCGCGCTCAATCGTGTCCCGTCTCTCATGGCCCGGGCCGGCACGGCCTCGGCCCTCACCCTCGCCGCCGTGGGCGGCTCACTCGTGGTTCCCGGTGCCGCCTCGGAGGCGGCGGCCGCGAGCACGGCCACCAAGGCCCTCCAGGTCGCGGCGTCCAAGAAGGGCTCGCCCTACCGGTGGGGCGCCACCGGGCCGTCGCGCTTCGACTGCTCCGGCCTGACCCTCTACTCGTTCAAGAAGGCGGGCAAGCAACTGCCGCGTACCGCCGCCCAGCAGTACAACAAGACACGCAAGGTCTCGGCCTCCAACCGCAAGGCGGGCGACCTGGTGTTCTTCCACTCGGGCCAGAACGTCTACCACGTCGGCATCTACGCGGGGCAGAACAAGATCTGGCACGCCCCGAAGACCGGGGACGTGGTACGTCTGCAGAAGATCTGGACCCGCAGCGTCTGGTACGGCCGGGTCAAGTGATCCGCGGGGGCGGCGGCACCCCCCTGTCGCCGCCCCCGCCACTCCGTCGGACGGTCACCGACGCTGCCGGGGCGCGCTGTTCCCCCGGGGCCCCTACGGCTCCTGCCGTCCCGCCGCCGTGACCTGTTCGGCCGGGACGGTCCACGGGAGCACGACGGAGACGGTCTTGCCGCCCTCCCTGGTGGGGCGGACCCTCATCCTGCCGCCGCGCTCCGCGGTCAGCCAGCGGATGATGACCAGCCCCCGGCCGTTGTCCTGCTGGACCGCGGCGGGGAGCCGCTTGGGGAACCTCGGGTGGCTGTCGGTGACCCCGATGCGCAACCGCTCGTCGCGGTCGAGGGCGATGTCCACCGTGAACGTGGGTGACTGCCCGAGGGTGTGCTGCACGGCGTTGGTGGCCAGTTCGGACACGATCAGCCGCACGGTGTCGGACACGTCCGTGTCCGCCGGCATGCCCCACTCCGCCAGCGTGTCCATCACATGGGCGCGCGCGGCGGAGACCGAGGCCGGATCGCTCGGCAGAGTGATGGATGCTTCCAGATGGTCTGCCATGGCGACGTCGTCCCTTTCCCACGGGTCCACGGTCCGGCACGGAGCGGCTGATTCGAGTACGGTCCCGCACTGGTGCTTCGTCGCCAGACTGCCATCCCCACAGGGTGCGGGCGACGATACGGCCAAGATATGCATATATCTGTCGCTCGAATCGGTGAACTATGCGACGAGGGACCGTATATGGGCGGCTCATAGGGAGTAAGGGGGAACGATGCAGCACGGTCCCGCGGTACGCCGCCGGAAACTGGGCGCCGAACTGCGCTCGCTGCGCACCTCGGCGGGTTTCACCAGCGGTGAGGCGGCCCGCCTGGTGGGCTGGCACCAGTCGAAGGTGAGCCGGATCGAGACGGGCACGAGCGGGGTGAAACCGGCCGATGTGCGATTACTGCTCGACGCCTACGGCCTGGCGGACCGTCAGTTGCGGGAGTTGCTGCTGGTGCTGGCGGGGTCCGACGACAGCGACGGACGGCACCACTGGTGGCACGCGTACCGGGGGGTGCTGCCGCCCACCTACCGGGACTTCATCAGCCTGGAGTCCCAGGCCGGCGCGATGCGCACCCTGGAGACCACGGTGGTCCCCGGGCTGCTGCAGACACCCGAGTACGCACGGGCGGTGACCGAGGCCGCGCTGGAGGGCGCCTCGAAGGAGCGGCTGGACGCGCTGGTGGAAGTGCGGCTGGCCCGGCAGGACGTACTGCGGGCGGAGCCGCCCCTGGAGCTGGCCGCCGTCCTGGACGAGGCGGTGCTGCGCCGGGAGGTCGGCGGCCCCGGCGTGATGACCCGGCAGCTGAACCGGCTCGTGGAGGCGGCACGCCTTCCCCATGTGCGGCTCCAGATCCTGCCGTTCACGGCGGGGGCGCACATCGGCGTCACCGGCCCTTTCGTAATCTTCTCATTTTCGCGCACTTCCGATCTGGATGTTGTGGTTCTCGACCACTTGACGAGTAGCCTCTATCTCGAGCGGAAAGAAGACCTCCGGGTGTACTCGGAGGCTTTCAACGCCCTTTCGATCCACGCCCTTTCGCCCGAGGACTCGTTGGATTTCATCGCCGGGACAGCTGCCGGCGCGTAAGGAGGCACGATGCCCGTACCGCCTCGGACCCTTCCCTCCAGCACCGACCTGCACGGTGTGCGGTGGCTGCGCAGCAGCTACAGCACGGGCGCGAACAACTGCGTCGAGACGGCCCGGCCGGTCACCGGCCCGGGTGCCGGGCTGCTCGCCGTACGCGATTCCAAGGACCCGTCCGGGCCCGCGCTGCTCATCTCCCCCGGGAGCTGGACGAGGTTCGTGGCCGCGGTCCGCTGACCGGCGGCGCCGCCGGCCCGGCCACCCGTCCGGCGTTCCCGGCCGAACCGTCCGTCGCCGAGCGACCCACGGCCGTGCCCCGCCGACTCATGGCCGTGTCTCGCCGACCACCTGTACAGCGCGTTCGATCTCGGCCCCGGACAGGTCCGCGCGGGCGGTCAGTCTGAGCCGTGAGATGCCGTCGGGCACGGAAGGAGGACGGAAGCAGCCCACGGACAGGCCGGCCGCCCGGCAGTCGGCCGCCCATCGCACGGCCTGCTCCGGGGACGGGGCCCGCACGGAGACGACCGCGGCGTCGGGGCGCACCGCGTGAAGGCCCGCGGCCGTCAGCCGTCCGTGCAGTTCGCGCGCGACCTCGCCCGCCCGTGCGGCACGCTCGGGTTCCCGGCGCAGCAGCCGGAGCGCCGACAGCGCGGCACCGGCGGCCGCGGGGGCGAGGCCCGTGTCGAAGATGAACGTCCGGGCCACGTTGACGAGGTGGTCGACGACCCGTGCCGGGCCGAGCACCGCACCGCCCTGGCTGCCGAGCGACTTGGAGAGCGTGACCGTCGCGACGACGTCGTCGGCGCCGGCGAGTCCGGCCGCGTGCGGGGCGCCGCGTCCGCCGTCGCCGAGCACCCCGAGGCCGTGGGCGTCGTCGAGCACCAGTCCCGCGCCGTGTTCCCGGCAGGCCGCGGCCAGCGCGGTGAGCGGGGCGGCGTCCCCGTCGACCGAGAAGACCGTGTCGGACACCGCGACGGCCGGCCCCTCGTGCCCGTCCAGCGCCTTGCGCACGGCGTCCGGGTCGGCGTGCGCCGCGACCCGCGTCCCGCCGCGGGCCAGCCGGCAGCCGTCGATCAGCGAGGCGTGGTTGCCCGCGTCGGACACGATCAGCGAGCCGTGCGGGGCCAGCGCGGTGACGGCGGCCAGGTTGGCCGCGTAGCCGGAGGAGAGGACGAGGGCCGCCTCGAAGCCGCAGAAGTCCGCCAGTTCGCGCTCCAGCGCGGTGTGCAGTTCGGTGGTGCCGGTGACCAGCCGGGACCCGGTGGCACCGCCGCCCCAGGTCCGCGCGGCCCGTGCCGCGCCCTCGGTGACCTCCGGATGGCGGGCCAGGCCCAGGTAGTCGTTGCTCGCCAGGTCGAGCAGCGGTGCGTCGGCGGCCCGCGGGCGCAGGGTCCGGACGAGTCCGGCCCGGCGCCGCAGCTCCGCCTGTTCGCCGATCCAGCCGAACGCCATGGGTCCTCCGGGGCTTTGTAGGCACTGCGCAGACCCTAGCCCCCGAGGCAACCGCCCATGGTGTGGCAATATCCACACGTCAGTGCGTGTGGATTTGTGGAGACTCTCCTTGGCCCGAGACCCTCCGTGGGACAGGATCGACTCTTGTGGCTCCGCTCCCCACCTGAGAAGGGGGGTTCCGCCCCGAGGCTTGCGGTCCGGCCCGAACCGATCCCTTGCGGGACAAACGGAATCCACCACCGACTCAGGAAGCAATTCCCCACCGGCCGAAGCCGGTGGTTCCCTCGCTAGGAGACCGATGGACCTGCTGAACACGCTGGTGGACAAGGGGCTGCGGCGCGAGACGCCGACCCGTGAGGAAGCGCTGGCCGTCCTCGGGACGTCCGATGACGACCTGCTCGACGTGGTGGCCGCGGCCGGGAAGGTGCGGCGGCACTGGTTCGGCCGACGGGTGAAACTCAACTACCTGGTCAACCTCAAGTCGGGCCTGTGCCCGGAGGACTGCTCCTACTGTTCCCAGCGGCTCGGTTCCAAGGCCGACATCCTCAAGTACACCTGGCTCAAGCCGGAGCAGGCGTCGGAGGCGGCCGCGGCCGGACTGGCGGGCGGCGCCAAGCGGGTGTGCCTGGTGGCCAGCGGCCGGGGCCCCACCGACCGGGACGTGGACCGGGTCTCCGACACCATCAAGGCGATCAAGGAGGGCAACGAGGGCGTCGAGGTGTGCGCCTGTCTCGGTCTGCTCTCCGACGGCCAGGCGGAGCGGCTGCGCGCGGCGGGGGCGGACGCCTACAACCACAACCTGAACACCTCCGAGGCCACCTACGGGGACATCACCACGACGCACACGTACGCCGATCGGGTGGACACCGTGCACAAGGCGCACGCGGCCGGCCTGTCCGCCTGTTCCGGGCTGATCGCCGGTATGGGTGAGAGCGACGCGGATCTGGTCGACGTGGTGTTCGCGCTGCGCGAGCTGGACCCCGACTCGGTGCCGGTGAACTTCCTGATCCCGTTCGAGGGCACGCCGCTCGCCGAGGAGTGGAACCTCACCCCGCAGCGGTGCCTCAGGATCCTGGCGATGGTGCGGTTCGTGTGCCCGGACGTCGAGGTGCGGATCGCGGGCGGCCGGGAGGTGCACCTGCGCACGATGCAGCCGCTCGCGCTGCACCTGGCCAACTCGATCTTCCTGGGCGACTACCTCACCAGCGAGGGCCAGGCGGGGCGGGCCGACCTGGAGATGATCGCGGACGCCGGGTTCGAGGTGGAGGGCACCGACCAGGTGACCCTGCCCGAGCACCGGACGGGCGGGTGCGGGTCGCACGACGGCGGCGGGGTCTGCGGTACGGCGCCCGCGGGTGCCGGAGCCTGCGCGGGGACGTCGTCCTCCGGCGGGTGCGCGGAGGCGGAGACGGAGGCGCCCGCGGGCGCCGGGAGCGCCGCGGAGGGCACCGGCCGGACCGACGGGCCGCGTCCCGATCTCGTCGCGGTCCGCCGCCGGGGCGCCGGAACGGATCTCGCCCCCAATGCCTGAGCGGTCCGTGCCCGGGGTGCCCGAGTTGCTCGAGCTGGACCGGCGGCACGTCTGGCATCCGTACGGGCCCATGCCGGGACGCGGGGAGCCGCTGGTCGTGGAGTCGGCGAGCGGGGTGCGGCTCCGGCTCGCCGACGGCTCGGGCGAGCTGGTCGACGGGATGGCGTCCTGGTGGTCGGCGATCCACGGCTACAACCACCCGGTGCTGAACGAGGCCGCGACCGACCAGCTCGGGCGGATGAGCCATGTGATGTTCGGCGGGCTCACCCACGAACCCGCCGTCCGGCTGGCGAAGCTCCTCGTCGACATGTCGCCCGACGGGCTGGAGCACGTCTTCCTCGCCGACTCCGGTTCGGTCTCCGTCGAGGTCGCCGTCAAGATGTGCCTGCAGTACTGGCGTTCGCTCGGACGGCCCGAGAAGCGGCGGCTGCTGACCTGGCGGGGCGGCTACCACGGGGACACCTGGCAGCCGATGTCGGTCTGCGATCCCGAGGGCGGGATGCACGAACTGTGGACCGGGGTCCTGCCGGAGCAGGTGTTCGCCGAAGCCCCGCCCGCCGAGTACGAGGAGGCGTACGCCGACCACCTGCGGGAGCTGATCGAGCGGCACTCCGGGGAACTGGCCGCGGTGATCGTGGAGCCGGTGGTGCAGGGCGCGGGCGGGATGCGCTTCCACTCCCCCGCGTACCTGCGGGTGCTGCGCGAGGCGTGCGACGCGCACGACGTGCTGCTGGTCTTCGACGAGATCGCGACCGGGTTCGGGCGCACCGGCGCGCTGTTCGCGGCGGAGCACGCGGCCGTGACCCCGGATGTGATGTGTGTCGGCAAGGCGCTGACCGGCGGTTATCTGACCATGGCGGCGACGCTGTGCACCGCGCGGGTGGCCGAGGGCATCTCGCGCGGCGAGGTGCCGGTGCTGGCGCACGGTCCGACCTTCATGGGCAACCCGCTGGCGGCGGCCGTGGCCTGCGCCTCGATCGAGCTGCTGCTCGGACAGGACTGGCGCGCGGAGGTCAAGCGCATCGAGTCGGGCCTGCGGGACGGGCTGAGCCCGGCGGCGGAGCTGCCGGGCGTCCGGGACGTGCGGGTGCTCGGCGCCATCGGCGTCGTCCAGCTCGATCGCGCCGTGGACATGGAGGCGGCCACGCGGGCCGCGGTGCGCGAGGGCGTGTGGTTGCGGCCCTTCCGCGATCTGATCTACACCATGCCGCCGTACGTCACCGGTGACACGGACGTGGCCCGGATCGCCCGCGCGGTGTGCGCCGCGGCTGCGGCCGCTCAGGAGGGATGACATGCCGGTACTGGTGATCACGGGCACGGGCACCGAGGTCGGCAAGACGGTGGTGACGGCGGCCCTCGCCGCGACAGCGCTGGCGGCGGGCCGGTCGGTGGCCGTGCTGAAGGCGGCGCAGACGGGTGTGGCGCCGGACGAGCCCGGGGACGCCGAGGAGATCACCCGGCTCGCCGGTGCCGTCACGGCCACCGAGATCGCCCGGTACCCGGACCCGTTGGCGCCCGCCACCGCCGCCCGCCGGGCCGGCCGGGCTCCGGTGCATCCGCACGACGTGGCCGAGGCGGCCGCCAAGCTGGCCACCGAGCACGACCTGGTGCTGGTGGAGGGAGCCGGCGGACTGCTCGTACGGTTCGACGCGGCCGGCGGGACGCTCGCGGACGCGGCGGCGCTGCTGGCGGCGCCGGTGCTGCTGGTGGCGCCGGCGGGCCTGGGCACCCTGAACGTCGCGGAGCTGACGGCCTGCCACCTGCGCTCGCGCGGGCTCGCCCCGGCGGGTGTGGTGATCGGCAGCTGGCCCGCCGAGCCCGATCTGGCCTCGCGCTGCAATCTGCAGGACCTGCCGGACGTGACGGGGGTCCCGCTGCTGGGCGCGGTGCCGGAAGGGGCGGGCGCCCTCGCCCCGGCCGGTTTCCGGGCCGCGGCACCGCACTGGCTGGCGCCCCGGCTGGACGGCACCTGGGACGCGGAGGCGTTCCAGGTGCGGGAGGCGCGCCGGGGGCGGAGGACGTAGCGGAGCCCCGCTCGGGGGATGCGCCGAGGGACGCGGGGTGGCTTCGCGGGGGACAATCGTGGTGAGGCCGGTCCCGGGGGCACGGTCCTCGTCACCGGGCTTCCCGGTTTCCCCACGGCAGGGAGGTGTCCCATGTCCGCCGGCTCCGCGAAGGTGGCGCGGGATCCCGTGCACCATCCGTTGTTCGCCCGCTGCTACGCCCGGCTCAGTGTCACCGCGGAGACCCGCGGGGGCATGGCCGCGGTGCGCCACCGGCTGCTCGACGGGCTGTCGGGCCGGGTGATCGAGGTCGGCGCCGGCAACGGCCTCAACTTCGCGCACTACCCGGGCACCGTCTCGGGGGTCGTCGCCGTCGAGCCGGAACGGGTACTGCGCCGGCTGGCCGTGGAGGCCGCCCCGCGCGCCCGCGTCCCGGTGGAGGTCGTGCCGGGTGCGGCGGAGGCGCTGCCGGTCGAGAGCGAGGCGTTCGACGCGGCGGTGGTCTCCCTGGTGCTGTGCAGTGTGCGGGACCTGTCGCGGACGCTCGCGGAGCTCCGGCGGGTGCTGCGGCCGGGCGGCGAGGTGCGGTTCTTCGAGCACGGCCGGGGCGGCGGACGGGTCATGCGCCTCACCCAGCGTGCCCTGGACCGGACGGTGTGGCCGCCACTGGCCGGTGGCTGCCATGTGGCGCGCGACCCGGTGGGCGCGTTGCGGGAGGCGGGGTTCGTACTCGGCCCGTACCGGCGGATGCTGCTGCCGGAGAGCGGCCCGAAGCTGCCGACGTCGTACTGCGTGCTGGGCACCGCGTGGCGGCCGACGGCCGACCGGGCGGCCGACGCTCCGGCCGACCGGAGCTGATCACTCGCTCCAGCGGCGCAGCTCGGCGGCGATGTCGTCCACGGACGCCTCACCGTTCTTGACCAGCCGGGCCAGATCGCGCACCTGCTCCGGCGAGGTGACGACCTTCAGACCGCTGGCGACGAGGTAGGCGTACGCGACGGCGGAGGCGAACAGGGCGTTGGAGCGTTCCAGCGCGGGCACGTGGAGCAGCAGCTGGAGCAGCGCGGCGGCACGGGCCTGCGGGCTGCCGTAGACGGGGACGTCGAATATCTCGGCCTCGTGGCGGGCGACGGCGGCGACGAGGGCTCCCCAGTCGGTGACCTGGGGGTCCCCCGGAGTCTGCTGTTCGGCGAGCATCAGCAGCCAGGCGAGGTCGATGCGCAGACCGTCCAAGGGATCAGCGGCGACCTTCGCTCGGGCCCCCGGGGTTCTTCTCCCCCGCTCCCGGCGTCGCCCGCGCGGGCGACACCCCGCCGAACTCCTCGGCGAAGACGCTCTCGTACTGCTTCATGAAGTCGGCGGCGGCCTCCACGAAGGTGTGGCCGACCTCACCGGCGTCCTGCCGGACCAGTTCCTCGATGTAGCGGTTGACGCTCATCCCGCGGGCCAGTGCGCGCTCCCGCGCCGCTCGGGCCGTGCCCTCGTCCACGCGTACGTTCAGCTGGGTCTTCGCCATGCCTTGAAGCTAGCGCCGAGGTGCTAGCACCGGCAAGTGCCGCGATGGAGCGTGCCCCTTACAGCGATATGGGGCGGTTTCGCCCCTGCGGAGGATATTTGGTGTGCAGCGGGTCACACTAGCCTCGGACGCGGCAGGCGCCTCGACACGTTCCGCTGCCCGCACGTGCGGATCCCCGCCCGCCCACATGTCGGCGTATTCACATCTCCATACCCCTGCACCCCTGCACCCCTGCACCCCTGCATCTCCAGACGGAGGAGGCGGCCTTGTCCACACCTGCTGCGGAGCACTCCCCCGGCCTCATGTCGGCGGACGGAATCGCGGCCCGCGCGCGCGGCCTGACCAAGGCGTACGGATCCGGCGAGACGACCGTGCTCGCCCTGGACTCGGTGGACGTGGCCATCGCGCGCGGCCGGTTCACCGCGGTGATGGGCCCCTCGGGGTCCGGGAAGTCGACCCTGATGCACTGCCTGGCCGGACTCGACACCGTTTCGGCCGGACAGGTGTGGCTCGGCGACACCGAGATCACCGGGTTGAAGGACCGTGAGCTGACCCGCCTGCGCCGGGACCGGATCGGGTTCATGTTCCAGTCGTTCAATCTCATCCCGACTCTGAACGCGCTGGAGAACATCACCCTCCCGATGGACATCGCGGGCCAGAAGCCCGACGAGAGGTGGCTGGACCAGGTCATCGACACACTCGGCCTGCGCAACCGGCTGAAGCACCGGCCGTCCCAGCTCTCCGGCGGCCAGCAGCAGCGCGTGGCCTGTGCGCGGGCGCTGGCCTCCCGGCCCGAGCTGATCTTCGCGGACGAGCCGACCGGCAACCTCGACTCGCGCGCCGGTCTGGAGGTGCTGGGTTTTCTGCGCGAGTCCGTCGACCGGCTGAACCAGACCGTGGTGATGGTCACGCACGACCCGGGCGCCGCCTCCCACTCCGATCTGGTGCTGTTCCTGGCGGACGGCCGGATCGTCGACGAGATGCGGCGGCCCACGGCGGAGGCGGTGCTGGAGCGGATGAAGCGGTTCGACGTGCTCCGCGCCCAGAACGACGACGGCGGCACCGCTCCCGGCCTCGCCCCCGACCTCACCGGCGACGGGGCCGTGCGGCCCGACGAGTCGGTCCCCGGCAAGGGCTGAGACCGTGCTGAAGGCGACGCTCAGGAGTTTCCTCTCGCACAAGGGCCGGCTGCTGCTGTCCGCGCTGGCCGTCGTCCTGTCCGTGGCGTTCGTCGCGGGCAGCCTGATCTTCTCCGACACCGTCGCCCGCACCTTCGACCGGCTCTTCGCCTCCACCTCCGCCGACGTGACCGTCTCGCCCCCGGACGACCTGGAGGCCGCCGTGCCCACCGGCCAGGTCCGGACGGTGCCGGCCTCGCTCGCCGAGCGGCTGGCCGGGATCAAAGGGGTCGAGTCCGCCCGCCCGGTCGTCAGGACCGGGAACGTCACGGTCGTCGACGGCGACAACGAGCCGGTGGGGCCGACGGCCGGCGCACCGACCCGCGCGGTGGCCTGGCACGCCGACGAACACAGCGTCGCGGAGCTGGCCTCCGGCCGTGCCCCGCGCGGTGCCGGGGAGGCCGTGCTGGACGCGGACACCGCCGACGCCGAGGGCGTGGCGATCGGCGACACCCTGTCGGTGCAGGCCCAGCCGGGCACCTTCCGCGTCAAGGTCGTGGGCATCGCCGCCTTCACCACCCCCAACCCGGGCTCGGCCCTCGTCTTCCTCGACCCCGAGGTCGCCGCCGTCAAGCTGCTGGGCTCGGCGGACCGGGCCACGGGCATCGCCGTCGAGACGGAGCCGGGCGTGACCGCCGAGGAGGTCGACCGCCGTGTCACCGAGGCGCTCGGCGCCGGTGCCTACCGGGTGGAGACGGCCGACGAGCGGGCCGCCACGGCCACCGAGGAACTGGGCGACTTCCTCTCCGTGATCAAGTACGTGATGCTCGGCTTCGCCGGGATCTCCGTACTCGTCGGCACCTTCCTGATCGTCAACACCTTCTCGATGCTGATCGCGCAGCGCACCCGCGAACTCGGGCTGCTGCGGGCGATCGGCGCCGACCGGCGGCAGGTGCGCCGGTCGGTGCTCACCGAGGCGGTGCTGCTCGGCCTGTTCGGCTCGACGCTGGGCATGGCGGCCGGCATCGGGCTCGCCCACGGGCTGATCCGGCTGATGAGCGTCTTCGGCATGAACCTGGACACCGCGGAGACGGTCATCGGGTGGGGCACGCCCGTCATGGCGTACGCGGTGGGGCTCGGCGTCACCTTCGTGGCGGCGTACCTGCCGGCCCGCCGCGCGGCGGAGGTGTCCCCGATGGCCGCCCTCGCCGACGCCGAGATCGCCGGGGTGGGCCGGCCGTTGCGGACCCGAGCGGTGGTGGGTTCCGTCGTCGGGGCGCTCGGCGCGGCCGCTCTGGCGGGCTGCGCCGTCTCCGCCGAGACGGGGCCGGCGGCGTCCCTGCTGGGGCTGGGCGTCGTGCTGACCCTGGTCGCGGCCGTCGTCGCCGGTCCGTTGCTGGTGCGACCGGTGATCCGGGTGCTGGGCGGGGCCTTCCCCGCCCTGTTCGGGCCGGTCGGAAGGATGAGCCAGCGCAACGCCCTGCGCAATCCCCGCCGTACGGGCGCCACCGCCGCCGCGCTGATGGTGGGGCTGGCCCTGGTCGGCGGCATGTCGGTGGCCGGCACCTCCATGTCCCGTTCCTTCGACGAGCAGATCGACAGGACGCTGGGCGCCGACTTCGTCGTCCAGAACGCCAACTTCCAGCCGTTCTCCCAGGAGATCACCGACAGGGTGCGGGACACGGAGGGGGTGGGCGTCGTGGTGCGGCAGCGGTTCGCGCCGGTGGCGGTGCGACTGCCGGACGGGGAGAGGATCGAGACGACCGCCGCCGGGTACGACCACCGGATCGACGACGTCGCCCGGCTCACCTACGCGAGCGGCGACACGGCGGCGGCACTGGCCGACGGCGGTATCGCCATGGACGCCGGATTCGCCGCGGACCACGGCGTCCGAAGGGGCAGCACGATCCCCGTCGAGTTCCCGGGCCGGCAGCGCACCGAGCTGACCGTGGGCGCCCTCACCGACATGGAGAGCGGCGAGGGCTTCGGCGTGCAGGGCGGACTGTTCCTCGGTATCGCGGCGGTCGAGAAGTACGTCCCCGGCGGGCAGGACTCCGCGCTGTACGTGAACGCCGCCGACGGCACGGGCGCCGATGAACTCCGCGACCGGCTGGAGACCACTCTCGCCCCGTATCCGCAGGTCCAGGCACGTGACCAGGCCGACTACAAGGATCTGGTGCACGACCAGATCGCGGTCCTGCTGTACCTCGTCTACGCCCTCCTGGGACTGGCGATCATCATCGCGGTGCTCGGCGTGGTCAACACCCTGGCGCTGTCGGTGGTGGAGCGCACCCGGGAGATCGGGCTGCTGCGGGCCATCGGACTGGCCCGGCGGCAGCTGCGGCGCATGATGCGGCTGGAGTCGGTGGTGATCGCGGTGTTCGGCGCGGTGCTGGGCCTCGGGCTGGGGCTGGTGTGGGGCGTCTGCATGCACCGGGTGCTGGCACTGCGGGGCATGACCGCGCTCGCGATCCCCTGGGGCACGATCGTGGCGGTCGTCGTCGGCGCGGCGGTGATCGGCGTCGTCGCGGCACTGCTGCCCGCCCTCCGCGCGTCGCGGATGAACGTCCTGGAGGCGATCGCGCACGAGTGACACGCGCGTCGGGCTTTCGCACCGGGCGTCCGGATCGTGGAATTCCGTGTCGCGGGCGGCGCCGCGTGCTGGGATCGGCACATGACCGAGCTGCGCATACGGGCCGCGACGCCCGAGGACCTGGACACCGTACTGGCCTTCTGGAAGGTCGCCGCCGAAGGCACGAGCATCAGCGACGACCGGGCCGGCGTGGAGCGGCTGGTCGCGCGTGATCCCGAGGCGCTGCTCCTCGCCGAGAAGGGCGCGGAGCCGGTCGGCACCGTGATCGCGGGCTTCGACGGCTGGCGCTGCCATCTGTACCGGCTCGCGGTGCATCCGGACCACCGCAGGCAGGGCGTGGGGTCCGCGCTGCTGGCCGCCGCCGAGGAACGGTTCGCGCGGCTCGGCGGGCGCCGCGCGGACGCGATGGTGCTGCAGCGCAACGAGACCGCCCACCACGCGTGGGACGCCGCCGGATACGCGCCGGAGGAACGCTGGCGACGCTGGGTCAAACCTCTCCGGAGGGCGAGCGGAGGCAGGGGCCGGACCTGACGGCGAGCACCGGGTGACCCCGCAAAACACCTTTGCTGACCCTTTACGCTAGGAGGGTCACTCGGTCATCCATGAAAGGTTGTGTGCGTCCGCCCATGGGCGAGCCTCCCAGTAGTACGCGACATCGCGGTCCCCGACAGAGCCGTACGCGACGTCACGCGGTGCACCACTTCCCGTCCGGCCACGGGACGGAGACGGCCCGATGACGGAAGTGCTCCTTCTCCTGGTCGCGATCCTGCTCTCCCTCGCCTGCGGCGCGTTCGTCGCGGCCGAGTTCTCCCTCACCACGGTCGAGCGGGCGGAGCTGGAACGGGCGGTCGAGCGCGGCGAGCGGGGCGCCGTCGGCGCGCTCAAGGCCGTACGGAACCTGACCTTCCAGCTCTCCGGGGCGCAGCTCGGCATCACGGTCACCAACCTGGTGGTCGGCATGCTCTCCGAACCGTCGATCGCCGCACTGATCTCCGGCCCGCTGCGGGACATCGGCATATCCGCCTCGGTGGCGAGCTCCCTGGCCCTGGTGCTCGGCACGGCCCTGTCGACCGTCTTCCTGATGGTGGTCGGCGAACTGGTGCCCAAGAACTGGGCGATCTCCTCGCCGCTGGCCGTCGCCAAGAACGTGGGCAACGCGCAGCGCTGGTTCAGCGCCGCCTTCCGCCCCTTCATCACGCACCTCAACAACACGGCCAACCGCATCGTGCGCCGCTTCGGTGTGGAACCCGCCGAGGAACTGGCGTCCGCGCGCGGCCCCCAGGAACTGGCGGCTCTCGCCCGGCACTCCGCCAAGCTGGGCGCTCTGGAGGCCGACACCGCGGAGCTGTTCGTCCGCACCCTGAACCTCGCCGACCTCAGCGCGGAGAACGTGATGACCCCCCGCGTGCAGGTCGTCGCGCTGGAGGTGCAGGCGACCTGTGAGGACGTGGCGAACGCGACCCGGGCGACCGGGCTGTCCCGGTTCCCGGTGTACCGCGGCACCCTCGACTCGGTGGTCGGGACCGCGCACGTCAAGGACGTGCTGACGGTGCCGGCCGAGCGCCGGGCCCGGGTTCCCGTGTCGGAGATGATGCGCGAGCCGCTGCTGGTCCCGGAGTCGCTCACCGTCGACCGGTTGCTGGACCGGCTCTCCGAGGGACGCACCATGGCCGTGGTGATCGACGAGTACGGCGGTACGGCGGGCGTGGCCACGCTGGAGGACATCGTCGAGGAGGTCGTCGGCGAGGTCCGCGACGAGCACGATCCGCACGAGACCCCCGACCTGGCCCGGACCGGTTCGGACGAGGAGGGCCACGCCCTGTTCTCGGCCGACGGCTCCGCGCGCATGGACCAGCTCGCGCGGGTCGGCCTGCGCGTGCCGGACGGGCCGTACGAAACCCTGGCCGGGCTGGTGGCCACCGAGCTGGGCCGGATCCCCGCCGCAGGCGACACCCTCGAGGTGGCCGGCTGGCGGATGGAGGTCCTGGACGCGAGCGGCCGCCGAGCGGCGCGCGTCCTGCTGCACGCGCCGCTCGCCGACCCGCACCCTCCGGCCGGGAGGGCGGACGCCAAGGACGGCAAGGACGCCAAAGACGCCAGGGCGCGCGAGAAGGGGGCACGGCGATGACGGTCGTACAGCTGCTGATCGGTCTGGCGACGCTGGTCGTCAACGCCTTCTTCGTGGGTGCCGAGTTCGCGCTGATCTCGGTGCGCCGCAGCCAGATCGAGCCGTACGCCGAACAGGGCGAGCGGCGCGCCAGGAGCGTGCTGTGGGGCCTCGAGCACGTGTCCGCGCTGATGGCGGCGGCGCAGCTCGGCATCACGCTGTGCACCCTGGTCCTCGGCGTGGTCGCCGAGCCTGCCATCGCTCATCTGCTGGAGCCGGTGTTCCACGCGGTGGGCGTGCCACCGGGCGCGGGTCACGCGGTGTCCTTCGTGATCGCTCTGGCGCTCGCGACGTATCTGCACATGCTGCTCGGCGAGATGGTGCCGAAGAACATCGCGCTCGCGGAGCCCGTGCGCAGTGCGCTGATGCTGGGTCCGCCGCTGGTGGCGCTGTCCCGGGGGCTGCGTCCGGTGATCTTCACGATCAACGCCTTCGCCAACACGCTGCTGAGGCTGCTGCGGGTGGAGGCGCGCGACGAGGTCGTGGCGTCCTTCTCGGACGCGGAGCTGGCGCAGATGGTGAAGGACTCCGGCGAGGCGGGCCTGATCGACGACCGCGCGCAGGAGCGTCTGAACGACGCGCTGGAGCTGGGCCGCCGGCCGGTGCGGGACGTGGTGCTGCCGCTGGAGAGCGTGGTCTACGCGCGCGTGGGCGTCACCCCGGAGGGTCTGGAGGAGCTGTCGGCGCAGTCCGGGTACTCCCGTTTCCCGGTGGTGGACGAGGGGCGGCGGATCGTCGGCTATCTGCACGTGAAGGACGCCCTGGACGCCTCACCGCGCGACATGCCGTTCCTGCTGCGGGACATGCGTCCCATCGCGCGGGTGCGGGAGAGCACGACGATGGACGACGTCCTCACCGCCATGCGGGGCAGCCGTACGCATCTGGCGGCCGTCCTCGGGGCGGACGGGCGGCTGGCCGGGCTGGTGACGATGGAGGACGTGCTGCAGGAGCTGTTCGGGCAGCGGGCCTGAGGGGAACGGGCCGCGCGTCCGCCCCGGACGCGCGGCCCGCCCCGGACGCGCGGAACGGGACGAGACACCGACCGACCGGCGGGTATGTGCACGGGATATCATCTCTGTCGCCATGCAGACGAACCCCACTCACACCAGCCTGGTCGCGGTCGGCGACTCCTTCACCGAGGGCATGTCGGACCTGCTGCCCGACGGCACGTACCGGGGCTGGGCCGATGTCCTGGCCGCGCGGATGGCGGCCGTCACCCCCGGATTCCGCTACGCCAACCTCGCGGTGCGCGGCAAGCTGATCCGGCAGATCGTCGAGGAGCAGGTGGACGCGGCGGCGGCCATGCGGGCCGACGTGGTCACCCTGGTCGGCGGGCTCAACGACACCTTGCGGCCCAAATGCGACATGGGCCTGGTACGGGATCTGCTGACCGAGGCGGTGGAGCGGCTGGCCCCGCACTGCGGGCAGCTGGTGCTGATGCGCAGCCCGGCCCGCCAGGGGCCCGTGCAGGAGCGTTTCCGCCCCCGTATGGAGGCGCTGTTCGCCTGCATCGACGAGCTCGCCGAGCGGCACGGCGCCCTGGTCGTCGACCTGTACGGGGCGCCCTCGCTCGGCGACCAGCGGCTGTGGGACGTGGACCGGCTGCACCTGACCGCCGACGGGCACCGCCGGGTCGCCGAGGCGGTGTGGCAGACGCTGGGGTATCCGCCCGAGGACCCCGAGTGGCAGCTGCCCCCGGAGGCCACGCTGCCGCCGAGCTGGCCGGCGCGCCGGGCGGCGGACGCCCGGTTCGCACGACAGCACCTGCTCCCGTGGATCGGCCGCCGCCTCACCGGACGCTCCTCGGGCGACGGCCTGCCGCCGAAGCGCCCCGAACTGCTGCCGTACGCCGACCGGTGACACCGAGTGCGCCGAAGGGCTGAGGGCAGCAGGGGCACCGGGGGCGCTCGCCGTTCCCTGGGGCTCGTCTCGTGGCTTCCTCCGCGTCTTCCCTCGGCGCCGACCTGCGTGAACGACCCGACCGGTACGTGGGCTTCCTGGAGGGTGCCCCGCGCCTGATGCCCGGCTTGGAGACGGACGTCGCAGGACACATCGTCGTCCGGGACGTCTTCTTGCCCAGCGCGGTGCTGCCCACGGCGTTGTTCCTCGCCCTCCACGGCTGTCCGTACTTCGAGCGGTGGGTCACCGGCCCCATGCCCGAGCAGCACCTGTGCGACCGTCCGCGCAACCGGCCCACCCGCACCGCACTCGGCGTCGCCGCGGTGTCGGCGTACGCCGTGCTGCTCATGGCGGGCGGGCAGGACGTCCTCGTCCGCGTCTTCGACGTCCGCCTGGAAATGCTGACGTACTCCTTCCGCGCCGACCTGTTCGTGGTGCCCTTTGTCGCCTACCACGCCACGAAACGGGCATGTCTGGGGTTGCAGGCGGCCGACCGGCGGCGCCTGATGGAAGGACGTGCGGCCACCGAAGCAAGGCGAACTACGGAGGGTGGCTACCAGGGAGCGAAAACACTGCTGCCGGCGGCCGAGGCGTCCCGCATCCTCGTGCGCGACGAGCCACGGTCACGCGCCCACGGCACGGAGGCCTGGCGCTGGTTCCACCGGCAGCGCACCGAGGCGGTACGGGCCACACCGGGGGCGGAGGCGGCCGACGACACGTGAACGAGGAGGTCGGGACATGACGGACGACACCGCCGCGCGGGCGGCGGGAACGGACGGGGACGCGGTGCGGGACAACCTGCTCTTCGGTCCGCAGCCCGACGTGGCGCGAGCCGCCGGGTACTCGGACACCCCGCCGCGCATGGGCTTCTTCACGGACACCTCGGTGTGCATCGGGTGCAAGGCGTGCGAGGTGGCCTGCAAGGAGTGGAACGCGATTCCGGAGGACGGCCTGGAACTGACCGGCATGTCCTACGACAACACCCAGGGGCTGGGGGCCAGTACCTGGCGGCACGTGGCCTTCATCGAGCAGCGCAAGCCGCTGGGCGGTCAGGAACCCGGCGTCGGCCACGACGACGTCGACGTCTTCGCGGCCGCCCGTGGCCTGGGCACCGCCGCCCCCTCCCCCGACCCGGGGGCGACGACGCCCGTACCGGGTGACGCACCGGCGCCGGCACCCGCGGGAGCGCCCGCCGGGGAGATCTCCCCGATCACGCCCGACGGGCGCACCGAGCTGCGCTGGTTGATGTCTTCCGACGTGTGCAAGCACTGCACGCACGCCGCGTGCCTGGACGTGTGCCCCACCGGCTCCCTGTTCCGGACCGAGTTCGGCACGGTCGTGGTGCAGGAGGACATCTGCAACGGCTGCGGCTACTGCGTGCCCGCCTGCCCGTACGGCGTCATCGACCAGCGTCCGGACGACGGACGCGCCTGGAAGTGCACCCTGTGTTACGACCGGCTGGGCGTGGGCATGGAACCGGCCTGCGCCAAGTCCTGTCCCACCGACTCCATCCAGTTCGGCCCGCTGGACGAGCTGCGCGAGCGGGCGGCCGCCCGGGTCGCCCGGTTGCACGCGGCCGGTGTCGCCGATGCCCGCCTGTACGGCGAGGACCCGGCGGACGGCGTGGGCGGCGACGGCGCGTTCTTCCTGCTGCTGGACGAGCCGGAGGTGTACGGACTGCCGCCCGACCCGGTCGTCACCACCCGCGACCTGCCCGCCATGTGGCGGCACGCGGCGGCGGCCGCCGCCTCGCTCGCCGCGCTGGCCGCCGTCAGCTTCGCCAGGAGGCCACGGTGACCGGGTCCGACGTCACCCGCGACGGGGTGGAGGGCGCTCGCCCCGGACGCGACGCCCTCACCGGCGCCCTCACCGGGCGCCGCCGGCGCCGCCGCGGGCGCGGCGAGCAGGCCATGGTGCCCGACGCCGAGTTCTCCTCCTACTACGGCAAGCCGGTCCTGAACAAACCGACGTGGAGGGCGCTGGACATCGCCGGCTACCTCTACCTCGGCGGCCTCGCCGGGGCGTCGTCGCTGCTGGCCGCCGGGGCCGACGCCACCGCGCGGCCGGCCCTGGCCCGCACGGCGAAGCTCGGGGCCGCGGGCGCGATCTCCGCCTCACTGGTCGCGCTGGTGCACGATCTGGGCCGGCCCGCCCGCTTCGTCAACATGCTCCGCATCTTCAAGCCCACCTCCCCGATGAACCTGGGCTCGTGGCTGCTGGCAGGCTACGCACCGCTCACGATGGCCGCCGCCGCAGCCGACGTCGCCGGCCGGTACCGCCTGGTGGGCGCCACCGCCACGGCCGCCGCCGCCGCGCTCGGCCCGGCCGTCACGACCTACACCGCGGTGCTGATCTCCGACACCGCCGTGCCGTCGTGGCACGAGGGCCACCGCGAGATGCCCTTCGTCTTCGCCGGGTCCGGTGCCACCGCCGCGGCCGGACTCGCCCTGGCCTGCGTGCCGACCGGGCAGACCGGCCCCGCGCGCCACATGGCCGTCCTCGGCGCCGCGCTCGAACTGGGCTCCTTCCGGCTGATGAAGCGGCGCATGGGGTTGTCGGCCGAACCCTACGAGGAAGGCAGGCCGCACAAACTGGTGCGTGCCGCGGAGGCGCTCACAGCCGGGGGCGCCGCACTGGCGGCGTACGCGGGCGGGCGGAGCCGGGGCCTTGCCGCTGTCGCGGGCACAGCCCTGCTGGCCGGCTCCGCTGCCCTGCGGTTCGGCGTGTTCCACGCCGGGGTGGCCTCGGCCGAAGACCCCAAGTACACGGTCGTACCGCAGCGGGAACGGCTTCAGGCACGAGCGCGGTCCGAAAAGCCCGGCGACGACGGCCCCGGGCCCTGACCACCGGCCCACCGACGCTCACCCTCCTGCAGCTCGCCTGCCGCACCGGTCTGCACGAGCCGGAGATCCGTCGCGCCATCGCATGGCACGACGACCGGCGCGGGCAGGCGGAAGAGGAAGCACCGGGGAGTCCTCGACGGGCGCGCTCGGCAGGACGTGCCGTCCGACGTCGGCGGACGGTCCGACCGGCACACGGACCGTGTGCGAGTGGCTGAAAAGCCGGGTCGGCCGTGCTGCCCGGACGCACCGGGCCGCGCAGGCGCGGAACGCCTGACCGGCGAGACCCCGTCCTGCGGCTGCACGGCGTCCTCGGACACCTCGGGCACAGCCGCACGCACACGGTGTCCGAGGATGCCGTGTCCGCGCTACTGCAGGAGAATGTGCCGCAAGGAGGAGAGAGCACCGGGCCCCAGGTCGTTCGGCGGAAGACGTTCGGTCCCGTCCACGCGTCGATCCGATTGAACGAGAAAGAACCGGACACCCGCAACGGCACCTGGCACCTGGCACCTGGCACCTGGCACCTGGCACCACGGAAAGGCAGGCGTGATGGGCGTACGCACCTGGATCGACTCCTGGCCGGTCTACCGCCAGCTGAAGGGCACCGACCCCCTGGGCCGCGGCGCCGCCGCCAAGAGCGGCCCCAGCGCGCGGCTCACGCCCCGGGTCGCCTCCGCGGACCGGGTCGTGAAGTCGATCTGCCCGTACTGCGCCGTCGGCTGCGGTCAGAACGTCTACGTCGAGGACGAGCGCGTCACCCAGATCGAGGGCGACCCCGATTCTCCCATCTCCCGCGGCCGGCTGTGTCCGAAGGGCGCCGCCAGCCTGCAGCTGACCACCGGCGGCGCGCGCGAGCACCAGGTGCTGTACCGCCGCCCGCACGGCACACGGTGGGAGCGCCTGGGCCTCGACACGGCGATGGACATGATCGCCGACCGGGTGATCGAGGCCCGCCGGGCGGGCTGGCAGTGGGAGGTCGACGAGACGCGCACCCGGCGCACCCTCGGCATCGCCAGCCTGGGCGGGGCGACACTGGACAACGAGGAGAACTACCTGATCAAGAAGCTGTTCACCGCCCTGGGGGCGGTGCAGATCGAGAACCAGGCGCGTGTTTGACACTCCTCCACCGTTCCCAGTCTGGGAACCTCGTTCGGCCGCGGCGGCGCGACCACCTTCCAGCAGGACCTGCAGCACTCAGACTGCATCGTCATCCAGGGCTCGAACATGGCCGAGTGCCATCCGGTCGGGTTCCAGTGGGTGATGGAGGCCAAGGCCCGCGGGGCGAAGGTGATCCATGTCGACCCGCGGTTCACCCGCACCAGCGCGCTGGCCGACGTGCACGTGCCGCTGCGGGCCGGCTCGGACATCGTCTTCCTCGGCGGCATCATCAACCACGTGCTGCGGCACGAAAAGTACTTCCGCGACTACGTGGTGGCCTACACCAACGGGCCCGACATCCTGCGGGAGGACTTCCGCGACACCGAGGACCTCGACGGCGTCTTCTCCGGCCTCGACCCCGACAGCCGCAGCTACGACAACAGCAGCTGGCAGTACGAGGGGAGGGAGGTCCAGGCAGCGTCGGGCCAGCGCGACCAGTGGTACGAGAAGCGCACCCACGAGGACAGCACGGTGGCGGAGGCGGCACGCGGCGAGGCCCACGGCTCCGGCGGCGCCGCGATCCCCGAGGGCGAGCCCGAGCGGGACGAGACGCTGACCCACCCCCGCTGCGTCTTCCAGGTGCTCAAGCGGCACTACGCGCGCTACACCCCGGAGATGGTGGAAGAGATCTGCGGCGTGCCGCAGGAGGCCTTCCGCCAGGTGTGCGACCTGGTCACCGAGAACTCCGGCCGGGAGCGCACCACCGCCTTCGCGTACGCGGTCGGCTGGACCCAGCACACCGTCGGCGTCCAGTACATCCGCGCGGCGGCCGTGCTGCAGTCCCTGCTCGGCAACATCGGCCGGCCCGGCGGCGGCATCCTCGCCCTGCGCGGACACGCCTCCATCCAGGGGTCGACGGACATCCCCACGCTGTTCAACCTGCTGCCCGGCTACATCCCCATGCCGCACGCGCACGCGCAGCAGGATCTGGACACCTTCGTCCGGGCCGACGCGGCGAGCAAGGGCTACTGGGGCAACATGCGCGCCTACCTGGTGAGCCTGCTCAAGGCGTACTGGGGCGGAGCCGCCACCGAGGACAACGACTTCTGCTTCGACTACCTGCCGCGGCTGACCGGCTCCCACTCCACCTACGAAACGATCATGACCCAGCTGGAGGGCACCTGCAAGGGCTACTTCCTCATGGGCGAGAACCCCGCGGTCGGCTCCGCCAACGCCAAGATGCAACGCCTGGGCATGGCCAACCTGGACTGGCTCGTCGTGCGGGACTTCTCCCTCATCGAGTCGGCCACCTGGTGGAAGGACGGCCCGGAGATCGAGACGGGTGAGCTGCGCACCGAGGACATCGGCACCGAGGTGTTCTTCCTGCCGGCCGCCGCGCACACCGAGAAGGACGGCAGCTTCACCAACACCCAGCGCCTGCTGCAGTGGCACCACCAGGCCGTCGAGCCCCCCGGCCAGGCCCGCAGCGACCTGTGGTTCACCTTCCACCTCGGGCGGATCATCCGCGAGAAGCTCGCCGCGTCCACCGACCCGATGGACCGGCCGCTGCTCGACCTGACCTGGGACTACCCCACCAAGGGCGGACACGCCGAGCCCGAGGCGGAGGCCGTGCTCGCCGAGATCAACGGCTACGACGCCGAGGGCAACCCCCTGGCCTCGTACGAGCAGCTCAACGACGACGGCTCCACCGCGTGCGGCTGCTGGATCTACTGCGGGGTGTACGCCGACGGCGTCAACCAGGCCGCGCGCCGCACACCGGGCAAGGAGCAGAACTGGGTCGCGGGCGAGTGGGGGTGGGCCTGGCCGGCCAACCGCCGCGTCCTGTACAACCGCGCCTCGGCCGACCCGGAGGGCAGGCCGTGGAGCGAACGCAAGGCGCTGGTGTGGTGGGACGCGGACAAGGGATCGTGGTCCGGGCACGACATCCCGGACTTCAAGGCCGACAAGCCCCCCGACCACGAGCCGCCGCCGGACGCGACCGGGCCCGAGGCGCTGTCGGGCACCGACGCGTTCATCATGCAGGCCGACGGCAAGGCGTGGCTGTACGTGCCGTCCGGCCTCACCGACGGCCCGCTGCCGACGCACTACGAGCCGCAGGACTCGCCGTTCCCGAACCTGCTGTACCGGCAGCAGCGCAACCCGGTGCGGCATTTGCTGCCACCGCATCCCGACAACCGCTACCAGCCCAGCGGCCGGGAGCCCGGCTCCGAGGTCTTCCCGTACGTGGCCACCACCTACCGGCTCACCGAGCACCACACGGCGGGCGGCATGTCCCGCTGGCAGCCCTATCTGGCCGAGCTGCAGCCGGAGTTCTTCTGCGAGGTGTCACCGGAACTCGCCGCCGAGCGCGGCCTGGAGCACACCGGCTGGGCGACGATCGTCAGCGCCCGCGGCGTGATCGAGGCACGGGTGCTCGTCACCGACCGCATGGCGCCCCTCACCGTGCAGGGCCGCCGTCTGCACCAGGTGGGACTGCCCTACCACTGGGGCCCGAACGGCTGCACCACGGGAGACGCGGCCAACGAACTGCTCCACCTGTCCCTCGACCCCAACACCCACATCCAGGAGGCCAAGGCGTTCGCCGTCGACATCCGTGCGGGGCGCCGTCCCAGGGGCCCGGCCGCCGTGGAACTGGTGCGGGCCTACCGGGCACGGGCCGGCATCGACGAGCACACCGGCACCGAACCCTGAGCATCGCGTGTCCAAGGGCTCACCTCAGCACGACGGAGTGCGCGCCCTTCGGGACGAGCTCCCCGATGACGGGGGCGCCCGGCACCTCCCCGGCCACCAGCAGCCCGCCCGAGGTCTGGGCGTCGGCCAGGAGCAGGCGGGTGTCGGCGTCCGCCGTCCCGAAGTCGGTGAACGGCGCCACCCACTCCAGGTTCCGCCGGGTGCCGCCGCTGACGTAGCCCTCCCGCACCGCCTCGCGGGCCCCTTCGAGGTAGGGCACGGCGGCGGTGTCGATCACGGCGGTCACGTCCGAGGCGCGGGCGAGCTTGTGCAGGTGGCCGAGGAGGCCGAAGCCGGTGACGTCGGTGGCGCACCTCGCCCCGGCGGCCAGTGCGGCGGCCGAGGCGTCCCGGTTGAGCGTCACCATCGTGGCCACCGCCTGCTCGAACCGCTCGCCGGTGGCCTTGTGACGGTTGTTCAGCACCCCCACCCCGAGGGGCTTGGTGAGTGACAGCGGCACACCCGGTCGGCCGGTGTCGTTGCGCAGCAGCCGGGCCGGGTCCGCCAGGCCGGTGACGGCCATGCCGTACTTGGGCTCCGGGTCGTCCACGCTGTGCCCGCCCCCCACGTGGCAGCCCGCCTCGGCCGCGACGTCCAGCCCGCCGCGCAGCACCTCGCGCGCCAGTTCGAAGGGCAGGACGTCCCGCGGCCAGGCCAGGAGGTTGACGGCGAGGACGGGGCGTCCGCCCATCGCGTACACGTCGGACAGGGCGTTGGCGGCGGCGATGCGGCCCCAGTCGTAGGCGTCGTCCACGACGGGGGTGAAGAAGTCCGCGGTGGAGATCACGGCCCGGCCCGCGGCCCCGTCCTGCGCGGGCAGGCCGACCACGGCCGCGTCGTCACCGGTGGCCAGCCCGACCAGGAGCGGCGTGTCGCCGGAGGGCGGCACCGGCCGGGCGAGGCCGCCGAGGACGTCCTCCAGCTCGCCGGGCGGGATCTTGCAGGCGCAGCCGCCGCCGTGGGCGAACTGCGTGAGACGTACCGGGGTTTCACGTGTCGTGGTCATACCTGTCTCCGTGGTCGCTGTCGTGTTCCGGGGGCGGTGGCACCGGGGTCTTCCGATAGCCTGGGCGGGCGGTGGAGGCGTGTGGGTGCCTGGTGGCCCTCCCGGTCTTCAAAACCGAGGTGCCCGAGGATCTCGGGCAGGCGGGTTCGATTCCCGTCCGCCTCCGCTCCCCGCATCGGTCCGGCAGCGCCGGCGCTGATCGTCCACGCGTTCGGTGAGGCCCCGCCCGTCCAGGAACTCCAGCAGCGGTACGGCCACCCGGCGCGTGGTGTCCAGGGCCCTGCGGGCCTCGCTCAGGGTGAACGGCTGCGGGAGCTCGCGCAGGACGGCGGCGGCCCGGGCGTCCGCCCCCGGCAGCAGCACGATGCCGTCGTCCACGCGCAGCAGCGCACCCGCCGCGGCGGCGGCCGCCACCGTCCTGCGATCGAGCCCGAGGGCGGCCAGCCGGTCGGCCTCCGGGGCACGGAAGGGGGCTCGTTCCAGCTCCCGCCGCACGGCGTCGACGGCTTTCCGGACGGGAGTCGGCAGAGTGGGCTTCGTACTTCCGGGGCCGTGCAACCGGCCCTGTTCGCTGCGGAGTCGGTGCCGGTCCGAGGACGCGACGAGCGCGTCGACGAGGGCCCGGTCGGGCAGGCCGAGCAGGTGCCGGGCGGCCTCGGTGGGCAGGCCGGGGTCCAGCGGGTGCCGCGTCGCGTGCCGCGCCACCTCGACGGCCAGGCGGTCGCGCAGTGCCGTCCAGTGGGCCGGATCGGCCAGCCAGTCCCCTGCGACGGGCGGTGCGGGGGCGGGCACTCCCATGGCCTCCAGCTCCACGCGACGGACGAGTCGGCGGCGCCGCAGTTCCGCCGCGCCGTCCGGGCGACCGGTCATGCCCGCCAGTTCGGCCGCCCTGGCGCGGGCTGCTCCACGCCGGACCAGTCGCGGTGGACGGACGTCCAGCACGGTCGCTCCGGACGGCACGCGCCGTCCGCCCGGTTCCCGCAGGACGGCCCGGTCCCCGACGCGCAGGGGAAGGTGCCAGGCCAGGGTGAGTCTGACGGTGTCCGCACCGAGCGGGCGGACGGTCACGGGCACCGCGGCGGTGCCGATGTGCAGGGTCACCGTCCGGGGCAGTTCCCCGGCCGGCGTTCCGGTGACACGGACGTCGATCAGCCCGGTCGACAACCAGCGGTCCGGGGTCAGCAGCACCCGGCCGCGGCCGAGTGCGCCGTCACGGGCTCCGTGCACGTTGACCGCCACACGGGCCACGCCGGGCACGGCGGTCCTGTCCTCGTGCAGGCACTGCAGCCCGCGCACCCGCAGCCCGTCCGTGCCGTCCCCCGTCACCAGCCGGTCGCCGACGCGCAGGGTGCCCGCGCCCAAAGTGCCGGTGACGACCGTGCCGCGGCCGCGCACGGTGAAGACGCGGTCCAGCCACAACCGCACGTCCGCGTCGGCCGGCGGGACGGGCAGCGACCGGGCCAGCCGGCTCAGCTCGGCTCGCAGTTCGCCCAGCCCGTCGCCGGTCACGGCGCTGACCGCGACGGACGCCACGGTGCCCAGGGTGGTGGCGGCCATGCGCCCGACCCCGTCCGCTCGCACGGGTTCGGGGTCGGCGAGGTCGCTTCGGGTCACCGCGAGCACGGCGTGCCGCACTCCGAGGGCGTGCAGGATCTCGAGGTGCTCCTGCGACTGCTCCTGCCAGCCCTGGTCGGCGGCCACCACGAACAGCACGGCGGGCACGGGGCCGACGCCGGCCAGCATGGTGGCGACGAACCGCTCGTGGCCCGGCACGTCCACGAAGGCGATGTGCTCCCCCTCGGAGCCGTCGGCGCCGCACGGTTCCAGTCGGGTCCACACGAACCCGAGGTCCAGCGTCAGCCCCCGGCGCCGCTCCTCCTCGAAACGGTCGGGTTCCATTCCGGTCAGCGCACGCACCAGGGCGGACTTGCCGTGGTCGACGTGCCCGGCGGTGGCCAGTACCCGCATCACGCCCACCTCCCCGCGACCGCTCGCACGGCCTCGGCCAGCTTCTCGTCGTCCTCCGCGGGCACCGCCCGCAGGTCGAGCAGGCACCGTCCCGCCTCCAGACGCCCGACGACGGGGACCGGACCGGTGCGCAGGGCGGCGGCACAGCGTTCGGGCAGGGACAGCGCGGCACTGGGCAGCGTCACGCCGGGGGCGCCGCCACCGCCCACCGTCGCGGTGCTCCCGACGGCCCGGACGTCGATGCCGCCGGCGGCCAGGGCCGTGGCGAGCCGCTCGGCGCGGCGCCTCAGCCATGACGGGTCGGCGGCCAGCGCCGCGCTCGTGGGGGTCTCGGGACCGGTCAGCGTCGCCTCCAGCGCGGCCAGGGTCAGCTTGTCCACGCGCAGGGCGCGGGCGAGCGGGTGCCGGGCCACGGTGCGGATCACGTCTTCCCGCCCCAGGAGCAGTCCGCACTGGGGCCCGCCCAGCAGTTTGTCGCCGCTCGCGGTGACGAGGGCCGCACCCGATCGCAGTTGGGTCTCGGCATCGGGTTCTTCGGGCAGCGACGGGTGGTGAGTCAGCAGGCCGGAACCGATGTCGACGACGACCGGAACTCCCAGTGCGGCGAGTTCGCCGACGTCGGCGGCGTGGGTGAACCCGGTGATCCGGAAGTTGGAGGGGTGCACCTTCAGCACGAACGCCGTCTCCGGGCCGATGGCCGCCGCGTAGTCCGCGGCGGTCGTGCGGTTGGTCGTTCCCACCTCGCGCAGCCGTGCTCCGGTGGAGACCAGCAGGTCCGGCAGGCGGAAGCCGTCGCCGATCTCCACCATCTCCCCCCGGCTGATGACGATCTCCCGTCCGGCCGCGAGCGCGGTGGCCGCCAGGACCAGTGCGGCGGCACCGTTGTTGACGACGTGCGCGGCGGCGGCCGCGGGCACCTCGTGCCGAAGGGCCGCCAGGGCGGTGCGGCCCCGGCGGGCCCGTACGCCGGTGCGCAGGTCCAGCTCGACGTCCGTGGGGCCGGCGGCCTCCCGCACCGCCTGCCGGGCCGCCGCCGACAGCGGTGCCCGTCCGAGGTTGGTGTGCAGCACCACGCCGGTGGCATTGATCACCGGCCGCAGTCCGCCCACCGTGCGCGGCAGCAGGGCGCAGGCCGTGTCGGCCACCTGATCCGGCGCGACGGCGCCTTCGCGCGCCCTCTCCTGCGCCTGCCGGACCGCCGACTTCACCAACCCGGGCCCCAGTCGGTTCGCCGCCTCCAGCAGACGCGGATCACGCAGGACGGCGTCGGTGCGGGGAATCCGCCGCCGTACGTCCGGCCCGGCCCCGGGTGGCACGTTCCCGTCGCACGCGGGTGCACCGCTCCCGGTCCTCTCCCCGTTCCCTCCAAGTGTGGCCGGCTGGTCCACGCGATCCCTCCGTTCAGGCCCGCCTCGTCAGTGCCCGAGGAACGCTCATCGTCTCCCAGTGCCCCTGACCGGCGGCAGGACACGCCGGACGGCGCAGACGTTCGGGAACGCCCGGTTCTGGGCGGGGTGGATCGGCAGGCCGACGGTGCCCGCGACGGGGCCGTCCAGCTCCTGCAGGCGCTCGGGCGACCGGCTGCGGCAGCGGTGCCGCAGTACCTCGGCGCGGGAGGAGGCGCTGGGCGGTCAGGGTGACGCGGTGGGTCGCGACGGCGCCGACGGGCACGGTGATGCCGTAGCCCGTGAGCAGAACCGCGACGAGTGCAGCGCTCACGACCGCGGCGGACCGGGCCTCCGGCGACGGCCGGCCTGCTGCCGGGACCCCGGGGAGAGGGCGGCGGCGGGCGGCAGCGGCGAGGACACATCGGTCGTGGACATGGCCGGATCCGGTGTTCCGCGCCGTTCGGGCGGCAATCGAACTACGATCCGGAATGGGTGGTTCCCAGCCAGATCCCGCAGGCCCCCGATCTGGCCGAACTTCATGTCGTGCCCCAGATGCCCCGGGCATCTAATGAAGATCGGCACGACGCATCCTTCGTCTGCGAGGTCTTCCATGACAGACCTGACCGAACTGTCCGAGCCCGTCTCCTTCCCTCAGGACCGGACCTGCCCCTATCACCCGCCCACCGGGTACGACCCGCTGCGCACCGCCCGGCCACTGGCCCGCATCCAGCTCTACGACGGCCGCCCGGCCTGGCTCGTGACCGGCCACGCCGTCGCCCGCGACCTGCTGACGGACCCCCGGCTGTCCACGGACCGCACCCGCTCGGGCTTCCCCGCCACCGCCCCCCGCTTCGCCGCGCTCCGCGACCGCAAGCCGGCACTCCTGGGCGTCGACGACCCCGAGCACCGCACCCAGCGGCGGATGATGATCCCGAGCTTCACCCTCAAGCGCGCCACCGAGCTGAGGCCGCGCATCCAGGAGATCGTCGACGAGCTGCTGGACGCGATGATCGCGCAGGGGCCGCCCGCCGACCTGGTGCGCGCCTTCGCGCTGCCGGTTCCGTCCATGGTGATCTGCGCCCTGCTCGGCGTGCCCTACGCCGACCACGAGTTCTTCGAGGAGCAGTCGAGGCGGCTGCTGCGGGGACCGACCGCCGAGGAGACGCAGGACGCCCGGGACCGGCTGGCGGCGTACCTGGAGCAACTGATCGACCACAAGCAGCGGCAGCCCGGTGAGGGTCTGCTGGACGAACTCGTCCAGCAGCGGCTGCGCGAGGGCGAGCTGGACCGCGAGGAGCTGACCGCGCTGGCGATGATCCTCCTGGTCGCGGGCCACGAGACCACGGCCAACATGATCTCCCTCGGCACCTACACCCTCTTGCTGCACCCCGACCGGCTGGGCGAACTGCGCGCCACCCCCTCGCTGCTGCCGGACGCGATCGAGGAACTCATGCGGATGCTGTCCATCGCGGACGGGCTGCTGCGGCTGGCCACCGAGGACATCGAGATCGCCGGGACCACGATCAGGGCCGGGGACGGCGTGGTCTTCTCCACCTCCGTCATCAACCGCGACGAAGACGTCTATCCGGCGCCCGACACGCTCGACTTCCACCGCTCGACCCGTCACCACGTCGCCTTCGGCTTCGGCATCCACCAGTGCCTCGGCCAGAACCTCGCCCGCACCGAGCTGGAGATCGCCCTGCGCACGCTCCTCGAACGGCTGCCCGGGCTCCGGCTCGCCGCCCCGCCGGAGGAGATCCCCTTCAAACCCGGCGACACCATCCAGGGGATGCTGGAACTCCCCGTCAGCTGGTAAGAGGCTGCCGTCATGCACATCGAGATCGACAAGGACCGCTGCATCGGCGCCGGACAGTGCGCCCTGACCGCGCCGGGGGTGTTCACCCAGGACGACGACGGCTTCAGCGCCCTGCTGCCCGGTCGGGAGGACGGCGCCGGCGACCCGCTGGTCCGGGAGGCCGCCCGCGCCTGTCCCGTGGGCGCCATCACGCTGTCCGAGGACGAGTAGCGGATCACTCCGACCGCCGGTCCGCCGCCGCACGCGGCGGGCCGGCTGACCCGCCGCGTGCCCGGCGCGCGGCCTCGCCGAAGGGAGAGCGCGCGAGGAACAAGACGGACAGGGCGGCGAGAACGACCCTTTCCAAGCCGAGCGACGACGCATCCGCCGCGCACGGCGCATCAAGACGGTCGTCCCGGGGAAGGAGGATCGGGCTCCCGTCCGAAGGAAGAAGGGCAGCCGGGGCGGCAGGCCCGTCGCCCATGACCCCGGCCTCCACCGCGACCGCAACACCGTGGAGCGGGCCGCCGACAAGATGAAGGACTGGCGAGGCATCGCGACCCGCTACGACACGTCGCCCGAGAGCTGCCTTGCCGGACTCCGTCTCCGCGCAACGACCATCTGGATCCGCAACCTTCCGGGAGTCCATCGATCACCACCGCGGACAGCCCCTGGTGGTCGTCCCACACACATCTCACGGAACCGGTGGAGAGCCCCGGTCGGAAGGCGTCCGGCCTGGGCTTTTCGGACTGCATGGACGGTTCGGAGGCTCCCGGGACGCCGGGTAAACTCCGTACACGTGACTGCTGCGCCCGCCAAGCCCCGTATCCCGAACGTTCTCGCCGGACGTTACGCCTCCGCCGAGCTCGCCACGCTCTGGTCGCCCGAGCAGAAGGTGAGGCTGGAGCGACAGCTCTGGCTCGCCGTGCTGCGGGCCCAGAAGGACCTCGGCATCGAGGTGCCGGACGCGGCGATCGCCGACTACGAGCGCGTCCTCGACCAGGTCGACCTGGACTCCGTCGCCGAGCGGGAGAAGGTCACCCGGCACGACGTGAAGGCGCGGATCGAGGAGTTCAACGACCTCGCCGGGCACGAGCACGTGCACAAGGGGATGACCTCCCGCGACCTGACCGAGAACGTCGAGCAGTTGCAGATCCGGCTCTCGCTGGAGCTGATGCGCGACCGTACGGTGGCGGTGCTGGCCCGGCTCGGCAGGCTGGCCGGCGAGTACGGCGAGCTGGTCATGGCCGGCCGTTCGCACAACGTGGCGGCGCAGGCCACCACCCTCGGCAAGCGGTTCGCCACCGCCGCCGACGAACTCCTCGTCGCGTACGGCCGGCTGGAGGAGCTGCTGGGCCGTTACCCGCTGCGGGGCATCAAGGGCCCCGTCGGCACGGCGCAGGACATGCTGGACCTGCTGGGCGGCGACGCGGCGAAGCTCGAGGAGCTGGAGCGGCGGACCGCCGGCCACCTGGGCTTCGCGGAGGCGTTCACCTCCGTCGGTCAGGTCTACCCGCGGTCGCTGGACTACGAGGTGGTGACCGCGCTGGTGCAGCTGGCGGCGGCGCCGTCGTCACTGGCGAAGACGATCCGGCTGATGGCCGGGCACGAGCTGGTCACCGAGGGGTTCAAGCCGGGCCAGGTCGGTTCGTCCGCCATGCCGCACAAGATGAACACCCGCTCCTGCGAGCGCGTCAACGGCCTGATGGTGATCCTGCGCGGCTACGCCTCGATGACCGGGGAGCTGGCGGGCGACCAGTGGAACGAGGGCGACGTGTCCTGTTCGGTGGTGCGCCGGGTGGCGCTCCCCGACGCGTTCTTCGCGCTCGACGGCCTGCTGGAGACGTTCCTGACGGTGCTCGACGAGTTCGGCGCGTTCCCGGCGGTCGTCGCCCGGGAGCTGGACCGCTACCTGCCGTTCCTGGCCACCACCAAGGTGCTGATGGGCGCGGTGCGCGCGGGCGTCGGCCGGGAGGTCGCGCACGAGGCGATCAAGGAGAACGCCGTCGCGACAGCCCTCGCGATGCGTGAGCAGGGCGCCGAGCGCAACGACCTGCTGGACAAGCTCGCGGCCGACGAGCGCCTCCCGCTCGACCGGTCCGAACTCGACGCGCTGATGGCGGACAAGCTGTCCTTCACGGGCGCCGCGGGCGCCCAGGTCGCCGCCGTCGTCGGCCGTGTCGACGACCTCGTCAAGCAGCACCCGGAGGCCGCCGGTTACGCCCCCGGGGCGATCCTCTGAGCAGCTGTACCGGCCAGGGCTGAGGGTCCGGGCCGGAGGCGCGCGAGCCGCGTCCCGCGGGGTCCCGACGGGGTCCCGCGGGACGCGGCTCGCGCGCTTGGGGGTCAGACCAGGTCGTGGCCGTTGCGGCGGGCTTCGGCCCACTCCCGGAAGAACCCACGGCTGATCACGAACAGGGTGGCGGCCACGACGACGGGCCACACCAGGACGTAGACGCTCAGGGCTACGGTCACTGCGCCTCCTTCTGTCTTGTCTTGCTTCGGCTCACTTGGCGGGTGCGGCGGGCTCGGGTGCGCGCCCGCCCGGTACGTCTCCGCCGGGCGACCGCGGGCCCGGGACGTCGAGCGCTTCCCCGGTCCCGTCGGGGCTCGCCGCGGCGGCGTCCCCGTCGTCGAAGCTGCCGGCGCGTTCCGCGATGACGGAGAAGTCGAAGCTCTCTCCATGGCGCGCCGACATGGCCCAGCAGATGACGGTGCTCACCGAGTAGGCCACGAGCGAACCGCACAGCGTCGCGTACTCGTGCAGGGATCCGATCGCGAACGGCGCGGAGACCACCATGGCCAGCACACCGGTGATCTTCGCCGCCTTGAGGTTCGAGAAGCCGAACACCATCAGACCGAGGACGACACCGATGCCGATGACCGCGAGCACGTCCACGACGTAGCCGAAGACACCGTCCACGGGGATCCAGCCGAAGCGCACGGGCAGGAACACCGCGAGCGCCGCGAGCACCGAGGTGGTGAACGCCTTGCTGGTGACCTTCTCCCAGTAGAAGCTGGCCAGCACCGGGAAGACGAGCGCGCCCCACAGCGCGCCGACGAAGACCAGTAGATCGAGGATGCTCAGCTGAAGACTGGCGAACGCCACCGCCAGCGCGGTGGCCAGCACCATGGTGAGCCGTCCGACCAGCAGCATCGTCTTCGGGTTGGCCCGTCCCTTGCCCGCCACGCCCCGGCCGTAGACGTCGGCCATCATGATCGACGAGAGGGCGGCGAGGTCGGAGTCGGCGGTGGAGGACAGCGCGCCGACGATCATGATGAAGAAGAGGGCCAGCAGCACGGGCGGCAGATAGGTGGCGGCCATCTCCGGGATGAGGTTGTTCATGTCGCCGCCGGACGGCTCGAAGCCCAGGTAGAGGGCGAGCACGCCGATCATGCCGACGCCGATCACCATGCCGCCGTAGCCGATGGTCGCGGTGATGAAGGTGGGCTTGATCAGGCTCTCCTTCACCGCGAACAGGCGCTGGGCGATGGTCTGGTTGCCGATCGCGTAGGCCAGCACCGCGGCGATGTAGGGGGCGCCCTGCCCCATGAAGGCCTCGCTGGAGAAGAAGTTGCCCTGCTGCGGGGTCAGGTTCGCCGCGCCGGTCTCGAACGCCGCCGGGAATCCGGCCGCGAAGAAGATGAACGGAACGATCACGGCGACGGCGCCGAGCATCGCCACGACCTGCACGAAGTCGGTCATGACGGAGGCCCGGAACCCGGACCACAGGGTGTAGAGCAGGACGCCCGAAGCGACGCAGAGGACGCCCTGGATGAAGTTGAACGGTGACAGGAGCGAGATCAGCACGCCGCCGGCGATGAAGTTGGACATCAGGCTGATGAGGCTGCCGACGACGTTGGAGCCCGCGAGCATCAGCTGGCTGGAGCGCCCGTGGCGGGCGTACATGACCTCCGCCAGGGTGTGCGCCTTGGGGGCGACGGCGCGGATGCGCTTGCCGAAGGGGTAGATGAAAAGGATCATCAGGGCGCCCCAGAGCCCGTAGTGGATGGGGCCCGAGATGCCGTAGGTGTAACCCGACGTGGCGGAGGCGTACATCGAGGCCGCCCAGATCCACGTCGCCGTCATACTGGCGGCCGAGACGCCGAATCCGATGTTGTTACCAGCAGTCATGTACCCGTCGGCGTTCTCCTCCTTCTTGCCGATCCGGGTCGAGATCAGAAAGGTCCCACCGTAGAAGAGGACCAGTAGGCCAACGACAATCACGGCGCTGAACTGGGCCGTTTCCATGCCGTTCAACAGAAGTACCTCCTTCGTGTCGCGGAGCCGGGCGCCGACGACGGCGCCGAAGGGCTCGCTCGGGGCACACCGAACACATCCGCGCGCCGTAGGCGCGGAGTGTGCTCCGTCTCCGCCGCCCGGCGCGTCATCGCGCAAGCCGGGGGAGCTCACAAAAACTGCGGGCCCCTTTGGGCCCGCAAACCAATCGCAGGGCGAAAACTTCCACTGGCGGCGGCGTTCTTCGGTCGCACCGAGATACGCGGCTGGCCGCCCTCAAGCCCTACCAGGCAGACAGCAGATGTTTACACTTGAATTCTCGTTCTGTCCACCTTCACAGTGATCACACCGCCTTCTTCGCAACCCTTTCTTCACAAGTCGCAACTGCGACGGGCCGCCCGTTTCGCCACCGTTCGTTCCGGCATGTGATGTGGGTTGAGCGGCCGACCGGACGCAGGGCCGGTGGCGCCTTCACGGCCGTCGCCGCCCGACGGGCCGCGCTCCGCCGGGAAGGGGCGGAGCGCGGCCCGTCGGCCGGCGACGCGTTGCGCGCGGTGCCCATGGGTCCGGTGGACCCCGGTCACCACCGGCACTTGACGGAACGTCGGTCGACCGGCCGTCAGGCGTCCCGGCGCCGCAGGCTCCACGCCCCCGCCAGCAGGGCGGCCGCGGTCCACAGCGCGGTCACCGCGAGCCCCGACCAGGGGCCCAGCGGTCCCTCGTGGGTCTGCTGGAAGACCAACTGTCCGGCCCGGTCGGGCAGGAAGTCGACGACGGGACCGATCGCGTCGCCGACCACGAAGGACACGACGACGATGAACGGGATCAGCACGGACAGCGTGGCCACCCCGCTGCGCAGCAGGACCGTGAGGCCCGCGGCGAACAGGGCCATCAGCATGAGGTACACACCGCAGCCCACGACCCCGCGCACCTGCTCGCCCCCGGTGAGACCGTCCGCCAGGGAACCCAGCCCCACGCGTGCCGCGAGGAGCGCGGCGAGGGCGCTCAGCAGCCCGGCGACGAGCGCCGGAACGGCGATCGCCACCACCTTGGCGGCGAACCAGCGGTCGCGCCGCGGAACCGCCGCCAGCGAGAGCCGCAGGGCGCCGTTCTGGAACTCCGACGACACGGCCATGGTGCCGAAGGAGATCGCGGCGATCTGGCCCGGCATGACGCCGGACAGGGAGACGTACAGCGGGTCGAAGTCGTCCGGCATCTCCGAGATGCCGGAGAGCGCGGAGAACGCCGTGGTCACGGCGAACAGCGCCAGGAGGGCCCCGGGGAGCGAGCGGAGCGTGCGGATCTTCAGCCACTCGGACCGTAGTACGGGTGCGAACTGCATGGTCAGACCTCCTGGGGCTGTGCGGTGAACTCGGTCTCGGCCGCGGTCAGGTCCAGATAGGCCTGCTCCAGCGTGCCCTCGTCCGCCGCGAGTTCGAGGATCGGCACCCCCGCGGCGGAGGCGAGGCGTCCGATGTCCTCCACCCGCGCGTCCGGCACGGTCCAGTGCCCGTCCGGGTGTTCCGCCATGGCGTGGCCCTCCCGGGCGAGCGCGTCCTCGAGGGCGGTGGGGTCGGAGGTGCGGACGCGGACGGTGGGCCGCACCCGTGCGCGGATGAACTCCCGCACCGGGGTGTCGGCCAGCAGCCGGCCCCGCCCGAGGACGACCAGGTGGTCGGCGAAGGCGGCGGTCTCGTTCATCAGGTGACTGGAGACCAGGACGGTCCGTCCCTCGTCCGCGAGGCGGCGCAGCAGGGTGCGGATCCACACGATGCCTTCCGGGTCCAGGCCGTTGGAGGGCTCGTCGAGCATGACCACCGCCGGGTCGCCGAGCAGCGCGGCGGCGATGCCCAGCCGCTGGCGCATGCCCAGGGAGTACGTCCGCACCCGGCGGCGGGCCGCCGGTACCAGGCCGGTCTCCTCCAGCACCTCGTCGACCCGGTGGTCCGGGATGCGGTTGCTCGCGGCCAGGACGCGCAGGTGGTCGCGGCCGGTGCGGGAACCGTGCGCGGCCTGCGCGTCGAGCAGGGCGCCGACGTGGCGCAGGGGCTCGGGGAAGGTGGCGTAGGCGCGTCCCCCGACGGTGGCGGAGCCGGACGTCGGACGGTCGAGGCCGAGCACCAGGCGCATGGTGGTGGACTTGCCGGCGCCGTTGGGGCCGAGGAAGCCGGTGACCCGGCCGGGCGGGACGCGGAAGGTGAGGTCGTCGACGGCCCGCCGGGTGCCGTACTCCTTGGTGAGGTTCTGGACGTCGATGCTGGTCATGCGCACCAGCGTGGCGGCGGACCGGGGGCCGACACCTCCCCCGGGCGGGGAGAGCCTCTCCCCCGCCCGGGGGAGGCCGGTGGTCGGTGGCGGCTGGCACGATGACGCGATGGTCACCGTTCTGCGTGCCCTCCTGCGTGGGGCGACGTACTCGCGCCTGCTGCACCTGTGGGTGCCCTGGCTGCCGTTCAGCATCTGGATATTCATCTACCCGGACGCACCCTGGGTGCCCGCGCTCGTGCTGCTCCCGCTGGGCCTGATTCCCTCGGTGCGCAGGGTCGAGGGCGTGCAGGCCCAGTTGATGCTGACGCCCGGCGAACGGGAGCCGGGTATCTCCCAGAAGCCGTCGGCGACGTGGCAGGACCGGCTGCGGACCGTACTGTGGCTGGCGGTGCGGATGGTGCTGATGATGGTGGTGGGGTACGTCACGGTCTGGCCGTTCTTTCTGGCGTACCTCCTGGGGGAGAGCGTCACGGGACACGTGCCCGAGGAACTGCCCTTCCTCGGAGGCGCCCAGCCGCACTGGGCCTACGCCCTGCTGGTGCCGGTCCCCCTGCTCGCGGCGGGGCTGCTGATGGTGGGGATCGGCGAGCTGGTCACCGCCGCCGCGCGCCGTCTGCTCGGCCCCTCCCCCGCCGAACGCCTGGCCGCCCTGGAGGCCAGGACCGAACAGCTCCTGGAGCGCACCCGCATCGCGCGTGAGCTGCACGACTCCATCGGCCACGCCCTGACGGTCGCCGTCGTGCAGGCCGGCGCCGCGCGGGCGGCGGGCGACCCCACCTTCACCGACCGGGCGCTGGCCGCCGTCGAGGAGACCGGCCGGGCCGCCCTGGAGGACCTGGAGCGGGTCCTCGGCGTCCTGCGCGAGGCGCAGAAACCTGTGAGCAGCCGGCCCACGCTCGCGGACGCGGACCGCCTGCTGGAGTCCGCCCGCGCCTCCGGGGCGAAGGTCGACGCCGAGGTGACCGGCCCGGTGGGCACCGTGTCCGGCCCGGTCTCCCGGGAGGGCTACCGCATCCTGCAGGAGTCGCTGACCAATGCGCTGCGGCACGCGGGGACGGTCCCCGTGCGGGTCCGGATCCGCGTCGCCGAGGGCACCCTGCTCCTGGAGGTCCGCAACCCGCTGCCGGGGGACGTGCCCGGCCCCGGGCGCGGCAGCGGGCTGCGCGGCATACGGGAGCGCGCAGCCCTGCTCGGGGGCCGCGCGCGGACGGGGCCGGACGGGGGCGACTGGGCGGTGCGGGCCGAACTGCCGCTGGCCGGAGCCGAGATGCGTTGATCTAGGCTGGCCGGATGCCGGTCACCGTTCTGCTCGTCGACGACGAGCCCCTCGTGCGCGCGGGGTTACGCGCCGTTCTGGAAGCGCAGCCCGACCTCGAGGTGGTCGGGGAGGCGGCCGACGGGGCGGCGGTGATCCCGCTGGTGCGGCGGCTGCGGCCGGACGTGGTCGCCATGGACGTGCGCATGCCGCTGCTCGACGGGATCGAGGCCACGCGTGCGCTGCTGCGGACGGTCGAGGAGCCGCCGAAGATCCTCGTGGTGACGACGTTCGAGAACGACGAGTACGTGTACGAGGCCCTGCGCGCCGGGGCCGACGGGTTCCTGCTCAAGCGGGCGCGGCCCTCGGAGATCGTGCACGCGGTGCGACTGGTCGCCGAGGGCGAGTCGCTGCTGTTCCCCGCTTCGGTGCGCCGGCTCGCGGCCGAGTACGGCGACGAGGGCGGCAACCGCGCGGCGCGGGACGTGCTGGATCGGGCGCGGCTGACCGAGCGCGAGGCGGAGGTGCTGCGGCTGATGGCCCGGGGGCTGTCGAACGCGGAGATCGCCGCCCGGCTGGTGGTGGGCACGGAGACGGTGAAGACGCATGTGAGCGCCGTGCTGGCGAAGCTCGGGGCGCGCGACCGCACGCAGGCGGTGATCGCGGCGTACGAGTCGGGGTTCGTGGCGCCGGGATGAGCCGCCTCCCCGGACAGGCCGGAGCGGCTGACCGCGGGGTCGTGCCCGGAGGTCGCCGGGGTGTGCCGTGCCGAGTACCATCCGCCCCACACGCGCACGAGCTGGGAGGACGGACGGTGGGTCGGCTGACCGGCGGGGCTCCCTCGCTGTTGCGGAGGATCAACTCCGCGGTGGTGCTGCACGCGTTGCGGGCCACGGACTGCGCGACGCTGACCGAGGTCACCAGGGTGACGGGGCTGTCACGGCCGACCGTCGAGGGCGTCGTGGAGGGCCTGATCGAAGCGGGTCTCGTCGTGGAGGCGGCGGCCGAGGAGGGGGCGGCGCGGCGGCAGGGAAGGCCGGCCCGGAGGTTCCGGTTCCGGGCCGAGGCCGGGCATCTCCTGGGTCTGGAGATCGGGCCGCACCGGGTGGCCGCGCTGCTGGCCGACCTGGACGGCCGGGTGATCGGCGCCCAGGCCAAGGAGGTCGGTGAGCGGGTCGACGCCGACGGGCGGTTGGAGCGGCTGCGCGCCGCCGTCGCCGAGTTGCTGCGCCGGACCGGGGTGCCGCGCGACTCGCTGCGGGCCGTGGGCGTGGGCACGCCCGGGATCGTCGAGGCGGACGGCACGGTACGGCTGGGCACGGCGCTGCCCGGGTGGACGGGGCTGGGACTGGGCGAGCGGCTGAGCCGGTCCTTCAGGTGCCCGGTGCTGGTCGAGAACGACGCCAACGCGGCGGTCGTGGCCGAACACTGGAAGGGCGTCGCCACCGGGACCGACGACGTGGTGTTCGTGCTGGCCGGGCTGAGTCCCGGCGCCGGCTCACTGATCGGGGGGCGGCTGCACCGGGGGTACGGCGGGGCGGCCGGCGAGATCGGGGCGCTGCACCTGCTGGGCCGCGAGGCTACCCCGGAGAAGCTGCTGTCCACCACGGACGAGCCGCTGCACCCGCTCGACGAGCAGGCGGTGGCCGAGGTCTTCGCCCAGGCACGCGAGGGCGACGAGCGGGCCCTCGCGGCCGTGGACCGCTTCATCCGGCGGCTGGTCCACGACGTGGCGGCGCTGGTGCTGGCCCTCGACCCGGAACTCGTCGTGATCGGCGGCTGGGCGGCGGGGCTGGACGGGGTCCTGGAGCCGCTGCGGCGTGAACTGGCCCGCTACTGCCTGCGTCCGCCGAGGGTCGCTCTCTCCCGTCTCGGGGAGGCGGCGGTGGCGACGGGCGCGGTGCGGCTCGCCCTGGACCATGTGGAGGAGCAACTCTTCGCCGTGGAAGGCACGGTGACGGCCCGCCGGTAGGCCGCGGCCGGGCGGCCCGCCACCGGTCTCGCCCCGTCGGCTCCGCCCGGCGTCCGGAACGCCCGGCGTTCAGGAAGCGCGGCGTTCGGGGCCGTCGTGGATCTCCACTCCTCCGGAGTCACCGAAGGTCAGCCGGCAGGTGTCAGCACGGTAGGTGGCCACGGAGAGCGCGGAGACCCGACCCCGGGCGATGAAGCGGGTGGTGACGACGAGGACGGGTGCGCCCGGCAGGCGGTCCAGCTCCCTGGCCTCGTCCGCGCGGGCGGAGCCGAGCTCCACCGCGTTCTCGTGCCGCTCCAGCTGCAGGTGGCGCAGTTCCCGCAGCACCGCACGGGCGCGTGCGGCTCCGGAGGGGGCGTCGATGGCGGAGAGGCCGGGCACCGAGGCCGCCGGGACGTACAGCAGTTCGGTGGCGACGGGGCGGCCCTGGGAGACCCGGGACCGTCGAACGGTGTGCACGGGTTCGTCCCGGCCGGTCACCAGGATCTCGGCGACGGCCGCGGCCGGCGCCTCGAGCGCGCAGTCCAGGCTCTGCCAGGCGTCGTCGGGCCCGCCCGGCCAGGCGTGCTGCGCCGTACCGACGGCCACGCCCATGCGCGGCGGGGCGACGGTGGTGCCCACACCGCGGCGGCGCTCCAGCCTGCCTTCCAGTTCCAGCTGCTCCAGTGCCTGCCGCAGCGTGGCCCGGGCCACTCCGAAGCGGGCGGCGAGGTCGCGCTCGTTGGGCAGGATCTCGCCCACCGAGAACTCCGAGTCCAGCGCTTCGCTGAGCACGGTCCTGAGGTGCCAGTACTTCGGTTCCGGCACCGTGTCCAATTGCGTGGTCCCCACCCTGTCCTCCGCGATCGTCAGGTCCGGCGGCGTTTTCGCGCCCTTGTTTATTAAAGGTTGTTTCACTTATCTGCGACCATATGGCGGCCTCCCCCCTTGGTCAATACCAATCGGACATAACGAGGAGGGCCGCACCGGATGACGCGGACCCCTCCACCGGGTGACCGAACCCCTACCGGGCCGCCGCCAGCGAACGCAGTTTGTCGGGGTTGCGGATGACGTAGACCGCACGGACGCGCCCGTCGGCGACATCCAGCTGGACGACGGAGTCGGGCGTGCCGCCGACGAGGAGCAGCACCGCGGGGCCCCCGTTGAGCTCCAGGAAGCGGGCCGAGAAGTCTCCCTGGAAGCTCTTGCGGGTGACACCCAGCACGAAGCGGCCCACCTTGTCGGCGCTCTCCAGGACGCGCAGCGCGGCGGAGACCTTGCCGCCGCTGTCGCTGACGAGACGCACATCGGGGGCGAGCAGCTCCAGGAGCCCCTCCAGATCACCGCCGCCGGCCGCCGCCAGGAACCGCTCGGTCAGTTCGCGGCGCCGGACGGGGTCGACGTCGTAGCGCGGACGCCGGTCCTCGACGTGCTTGCGGGCCCGCGTGGCGAGCTGGCGCACCGCCGGTTCGCCGCGGTCGAGCATGGCGGCGATCTCGGCGTAGGGGTAACCGAACGCCTCGCGCAGGACGAACACCGCGCGCTCCAGCGGGGACAGGGACTCCAGCACGACCAGGACGGCGAGCGAGACCGAGTCGGCGAGCACCGCCTGCTCGGCGGTGTCCGGGGCGGTGCCGCCGAAGTCGGTGGCGTACGGTTCGGGCAGCCACGGGCCGACGTACGTCTCGCCCCGCGCCTTGATCTGACGCAGTCGGTCGACGGCGAGACGGGTGGTGACGCGCACCAGGTAGGCGCGCGGCTCGCGGACATCGGACCGGTCCCCGCCCGCCCAGCGCAGCCACGCCTCCTGGACCACGTCCTCGGCGTCGGCCACCCGGCCGAGCATGCGGTAGGCGACCCCCTGGAGGACGGGACGGTGCTCTTCGAAGGCATCGGTCACGGTGTCGGCGCTCACCTTTCCATCCCAGCCGACCCGTACGGTCCGTGTCCAGGCGGATCCGGGCGCGTCGCGGAGCCGGGGCCCGGATCCGGTCACCGGGGGCTACCCGTCGGTAGTAATTGCTGACAAGCTGTCTACGACGTCAGGAGGCGTCAGATGGCGTCAGGCGGCGTCAAGCGGCGTCCCCCCGCGAGTCCCAGACGAGGAGCACCTTCATGTCCGCGACCGTCTCGTTCGAGGTCACCTCTCCGCACGGCCCGCAGACCGTGACCCTGTCCTACGCGCGCGTGGGCCGCGGCGAACCGCTGCTCCTGCTGCACGGCATCGGCCACCACCGTCAGGCCTGGGACCCGGTCGTGGACATCCTCGCCACCGAGCGCGAGGTGATCGCCGTGGACCTGCCCGGCTTCGGCGCCTCCCCGGCACTGCCGGGCGGCCTCGCCCACGACCTGCCCACCATGAACGCCGCCCTGGGCGCCCTGTGCGAGGAGCTGGGGCTCGGCCGGCCGCATGTCGCGGGCAACTCGCTCGGCGGACTCCTGGCGCTGGAGCTCGGCCGCCAGAACCTCGTACGGTCCGTCACCGCGCTGTCCCCCGCCGGGTTCTGGACGCAGGCCGAGCGGCGCTACGCCTTCGGCGTACTGCTCGGGATGCGGCGCCTCGCGGAGCGGATGCCACTGCCGCTGGTCGAGCGGCTCGCCCGCTCGGCGGCCGGGCGAGCGGCGCTGACCAGCACCATCTACGCCCGTCCGGGGCGCCGTTCGCCCGAGGCGGTGATCGCCGAGACGCTCGCGCTGGCCGGTGCCACCGGTTTCGCCGAGACGCTCCGGGCGGGCGCCACGGTGCGCTTCACCCACGACGTGCCCGAGGTCCCGGTCACCGTCGCCTGGGGTGCCCGCGACCGGCTGCTCGTCCCCCGTCAGGGGATCCGCGCCAAGCGGGTGATCCCCGGGGCGCGGCTGGTCCGGCTGCCCGGCTGCGGCCACGTCCCCATGAACGACGACCCGGCACTGGTCGCCCGCGTCCTGCTCGACGGCAGTCGCTGAACGGCGCGGCGCGACATGCGGAACATCCTGCTGACGGCGCGTCATGCCACAGGATGAAGGGGCGAGTTGTTCACTTGGGGTTTGCGTGCGAGCCGCGCCGCACGAGTACGTGTGGCAGCGCACACCGGCCGGAACTCCCGCCACCTGGAGGCGCATCCATGTCACACCCCTCGTTCCCCGGCCGCCGCGCCGTGCTGCGCGGCTCGCTCGCGGCCTCGGCCGCCCTGACCCTGCCCATCGCCGTCGGGGCGGCGCCCGCGTTCGCCCGGTCCGGGCGCCCGGAGGCGAAGTGGGGCGTGCAGAGCGGTGACGTGACGCGTGACTCCGGGCTGGTGTGGGTGCGTTCCGACCGCCCGGCCCGGATGATCGTCGAGACGTCGGCGACCGAGTCGTTCCGGCACCCGCGCCGCCTGCACGGACCGCTGCTCGGACCCGGTACGGACTTCACCGGGACGGTCCGGCTGCGCGGACTGCCGGCCGGCGAGCAGATCCACTACCGGGTGCGGCTCGCCGACCCCGACGACCCGCGCCGCTCCGGCGAGCCGGTCACCGGTACGTTCAGGACGGCGCCCGCGCGGCGGCGCGACGGTGTGCGGTTCCTGTGGTCGGGTGACCTGGCCGGCCAGGGCTGGGGCATCAACCCGGACTTCGGCGGCTACCGGATCTTCGAGGCGATGGCCCGGCTCGACCCCGACTTCTTCCTGTTCAGCGGCGACACCGTCTACGCCGACGGGCCGGTCCCGGCGACCGCGGCGCTCCCGGGCGGGAGCGTCTGGCGGAACATCACCACGCAGGAGAAGTCCAAGGTCGCCGAGACCCTGGCCGAGTTCCGCGGCAACTTCCGGTACAACCTGCTCGACGAGCACTTCCGCCGGTTCAACGCCCAGGTGCCGTCCGTCGTGCAGTGGGACGACCACGAGGTGCGCAACAACTGGTACCCGGGCCAGCGGATCACCGACACGGACACCCGCTACACGGAGAAGAGCGTCGACGTCCTGGCGGCACGGGCGCGCCGCGCGTTCGGCGAGTACTTCCCGATGTCCACGCTGCGGCCGGGTGCCCGCGAGGGCCGAATGCACCGGGTGCTGCGGCAGGGGCCGCTGCTGGACGTGTTCGTGCTGGACATGCGGACGTACCGCAACGCCAACTCCCCCGGCGACCAGAGCGTGGACCCGCAGGGGATCCTCGGGCGCGAGCAGTTGCAGTGGCTCGAGCGGGAACTGGCGCGGTCGCGGGCGGTGTGGAAGGTGATCGCCGCGGACATGCCGCTCGGCCTGATCGTGTCCGACACCACCGAGGGCGCCCAGCACGTCGAGGCGGTGGCCCAGGGCGACCCGGGGGCTCCGCTGGGGCGCGAGCTGCAGATCGCGGAGCTGCTGCGGTTCATCAAGCACCGGCGGATCACCGGCACGGTGTGGCTGACGGCCGACGTGCACCACACCTCCGCCCAGCACTACCAGCCCGCACGGGCCGCGTTCGGCGATTTCGAGCCGTTCTGGGAGTTCGTCTCCGGTCCGCTCAACGCGGGCGCCTTCCCGGCGAGCGCCCTCGACGGCACCTTCGGCCCGGAACGGGTGTTCGTGAAGGCGCCGACCGCGTCGAACGTCTCGCCCGCCGGCGGGTACCAGTTCTTCGGCGAGGTCGACATCGACGGCGGCAGCGGAGAACTGACCGTACGGCTGCGGGAGCAGGACGGGAGCGTGCTCTACACCAAGCGGCTGCAGCCGGGTCTGGTCGGCCAGTGAAGCGACAAATGACCCATGGGCCCCATAAGAACTCTTTACTCGACAGTCATGGCGCGTTGGCGGCCGCGAAACACGATCCCGTCACAGTGGTCGCATGAGCCGAGACATGTCCGACGTGACGCACACCCGGCACCGTCGCCCCGTGCAGGGACCGGGGGGAGAACCGTCCACGCGCTTCACGGCGGCGTTCCACAGCTGGTGGGCACGCCGCCTCGGCCACGTGCCCCCCGCACCCGATACCGACGGGACCGGAAAGAGCCGGCCGCCGGAGAGCGCCCTGTGGCGGATGCGGACGACGGTACGGGACGAACCGGGCGCGCTGGCCGCACTGTGCACGGCGCTGGCCGGGCACCGGGTCGACATCCTGAGCCTGCAGACGCACCCCCTGGGCGAGGCCACGGTCGACGAGTTCCTGCTGCGCGCCCCGGCCGACCTGACCGCCGCCGGCCTCACGGCGGCGGTGGCGGACGCCGGGGGCACGGACACCTGGACCGAGCGGGCCGACGCCCACGATCTGGTGGACGCCCCGGCCCGGGTGCTGGAACTCGCCGCGCGCACGGCCCTGGACGACGCGGAACTTCCGCTGGCACTAAGGCAGTTGCTGGGACGGTGCACCATCCGTTCGCTGCCCGCCGCTCCCCGCGGCGGGCGGCCGGCGCCGGAGGGAGTCCCGGTGGAGGGGACCCTGGAGGACACCGTGATGCGGCTGCGCGCCCCGGAGGGCGGCGTGCTCACCGTGGAGCGGCCGCATCCGCCCTTCACTCCCACCGAGTTCGCCCGAGCGCGGGCCCTGGTGGAGCTGGACGCCCGGCTCGGCCCCCGGGTCCCGCGCGGCCAGGACGTCCTCACCCTGTCCGAGGGCGGCGACATCACCGTGGGCCGGGCGGACACCGGCGACCTGGAGGCGGCGCGGGCGATGCACGAGCGGTGCTCGCCCGAGACCCTGCGCCGGCGGTACCACGGTCCGGTCGGCGACGCGGACCGCTACCTGAACCACCTGCTCGGCCCCCGCTTCGGCCGTACGCTCGCCGTACGGACCGCCTCCGGCCGCATCGTCGGCCTCGGTCATCTGCTGTGGGACGGCGACGAGACCGAGGTGGCACTGCTCGTCGAGGACGCCTGGCAGCGCCGCGGCATCGGCACCGAACTCCTGGCCCGGCTGGTGTCGATGGCCACCGAGGCGGGGTGCGCCCACGTGTACGCCGTGACGCAGGCGTCCAACACCGGGATGGTCGCCGCGATGCGCGGGCTGGGACTGCCCCTCGACTACCAGGTCGAGGAGAGCACCCTCGTCGTCACCGCGCGCCTGGACCCGGCACGGGCCCGCCGGGCGCGGGAGGAGCGGGAGCACGGTTCACCGGCCGGCCACCGGTCGTGGACCACCGTGCCACCGGCCCCGTGACGCGGGCGCGGGGCCGGTGGCACGGGACCGGTGGCACGGGACCGGTGGCGCGGGACCGGTGGCGCGGGGCGCGGCCCGCGTCTCAGTTCCGGGCCGGCGCCTCCGGCCGGTCGGCCGTCCCGCCCGTGCGGTCGCCCTCCGGCACCCCGGTCCGCTCCCCCAGCGCCCCGTCCAGGTCCGCCCACAGGTCGTCGACGTCCTCCAGGCCGACCGACAGCCGCAGCAGCCGGTCACTCACTCCCGCGTCCCTGCGGTCGCCGGCGTCGACGATGCGGTGGCTGATGGACGCCGGGTGCTGGATGAGGGTGTCCACGCTGCCGAGGCTCACCGCCGGGGTGATGAGCCGTACCCCGCCGATCACCTCGTGCGGGTCCCCGTGGACCTCGAAGGCGACCATCGCCCCGCCGATGCGCGGGTAGTGCACCCGGGCCACGCGCGGATCGGCGGCGAGCCGGCGGGCGAGTTCGGCGGCGTTGGCCGACGCGGCCCGCACCCGTACCGGGAGCGTCGACAGGCCCCGCAGCAGCAGATAGCCCGCCAGCGGGTGCAGCACGCCTCCGGTCGCGAACCGGATCTGCCGCAGCCGCCCCGCGAACTCCTCGTCGCAGGCCACCACGCCGGCCAGTACGTCGCCGTGTCCGCCGAGGTACTTGGTGGCGCTGTGCAGCACCAGCCGCGCCCCGTGCCCGGCCGGACGCTGGAGGACCGGGGTGGCGAAGGTGTTGTCGACGAGCAGCGGCACCGAGCCGCAGGCATGGGCGACGGCCCGCAGGTCGACCTCGGCGAGGGTCGGGTTGGCCGGTGACTCCACCAGGACCAGACCGGTGTCCGGGCGCAGCGCGTCGGCGACCCCGGCCGGGTCGGTCCACGTCACCTCGGAGCCGAGCAGCCCGGCGGTCAGCAGGTGGTCGCTGCACCCGTACAGGGGGCGTACGGCGACGACGTGGCGCAGCCCCATGGAGCCGCGCACCAGCAGGACGGCGCTGAGCGCGGCCATGCCGCTGGCGAACGCGACCGCGGCCTCGGTGCCCTCCAGGCGGGCCAGGGCGGTCTCGAAGCGGGCGACGGTCGGGTTGCCGAGCCGTCCGTAGACGGGCGGGCCGTCCGGTTCGGCGCCGGTGGCGGCGAAGGCGTCGATGCGGGCGGCCTCGGCGCGGCTGTCGTACGAGGGGTAGGTGGTGGACAGGTCGATCGGCGGGGCGTGCAGTCCCTGCCGGGCGAGGTCGTCCCGGCCGGCGTGCACGGCCTCGGTGGCGAGTGCTCTCGTGGTGCCGCGCGTGTCCGCGCGCAGGTCCTTGTCCCAGTCCTTGTCCCAGTCCATGGACCGAAGGGTGAACACAGGAGGGGTGGTCGGCGGAGATCTCCGTGCTACGTTCGGCCCATGGCTGAATCCGTCGTACTGGATCCGGTGGATCTGCGTCTGCTGGGGTTGCTGCAGAACGACGCCCGGACGACGTACCGGGACCTCGCCGCGCAGGTCGGGGTCGCACCGTCGACCTGCCTGGACCGGGTGGCCCGGCTGCGCCGCTGCGGCGTGATCCTCGGGCACCGGCTGAAACTGGACCCGGCCAAGCTGGGGCGGGGACTTCAGGCGCTGCTGTCGGTGCAGGTGAGACCGCACCGGCGGGAGCTGGTGGGGCCGTTCGTGGAGCGGATCAGGGCGCTGCCGGAGTCGCTGACCGTCTTCCATCTGACCGGGCCGGACGACTACCTGATCCACGTCGCGGTCGCGGACATGGCGGATCTGCAGCGGCTGGTGCTGGACGGGTTCACGTCGCGGCGGGAGGTCGCGCGCGTGGAGACCCGGCTGATCTTCCAGCAGTGGGACTGCGGCCCGCTGCTGCCGTCTTCGCCCTCGGCTCAAACGGGATGACGGGCGGCGGGCCGCGTACCAGGATGGTCCGCATGTCACAGACCAACAACCCGCTGCCCCGCGAGGTCGCCGACGCCTACGTCGCCGACCTCATCGCCCTCAACCCGGTCACCGGTACGTATCTCGGCGTGCAGGAGAGTTCCGGTCGTCTGCCCGATCTCTCGCCCGCGGGCCAGGCGGCGCTCGCGGAACTCCAGCGGGCCACGCTCGCCCTGCTGGACGAGGCCGAGGCCCGGCCCGGCGCGGACAGCGGCATCGAGCGCCGCTGCGCCCGGCTGCTGCGGGAGCGGCTCACCGCGGAGATCGCCGTCCACGAGGCCGACGAGGGGCTGTGTTCGGTCGGCAACCTGGGCACGGTCGCCCACTCGGTGCGCGAGGTGTTCACCGTGACACCGACGCAGACCGAGGAGGACTGGGCCGCGGTCGCCGAGCGACTGCGCGCGGTGCCGGCCGCGCTGGCGGGCTACCGGGAGTCCCTCGCGCTCGGCCTGGAGCGCAAGCTGTACGCGGCTCCGCGTCCGACCGCCGCGTTCGTCGGGCAGCTCACCGAGTGGGCGGACACCGGCGAGGGCCGCGGCTGGTTCGAGGACTTCGCCTCGGCGGGCCCCGACGCGCTGCGCGCCGAGCTGGACGAGGCGGCCCGCGCCGCGACCGCGGCCGTGGTGGAGCTGCGGGACTGGATGCGCGACGTGTACGCGCCCTCGATCGAAGGCGCCCCGAACACCGTGGGCAGGGAGCGCTACGCCCGCTGGGCCCGCTACTTCAACGGCACCGACCTCGACCTGGACGAGGCGTACGCCTACGGCTGGTCCGAGTACCACCGCCTGCTCGGCGAGATGAAGAAGGAGGCCGAGAAGATCCTGCCGGGTGCCGAGACGCCGTGGGTGGCGCTGGCGCACCTCGACGAGCACGGCCGGCACATCGAGGGCGTCGACGAGGTCCGCGAGTGGCTCCAGGGCGTGATGGACCGGGCGATCGAGTCCCTGGACGGCACCCACTTCGAACTCGCCGAGCGGGTACGGAGGGTGGAGTCGCGGATCGCCCCGCCGGGCAGCGCGGCGGCACCGTACTACACGCCTCCGTCGGAGGACTTCTCGCGGCCGGGCCGCACCTGGCTGCCGACCATGGGGCTGACCCGCTTCCCCGTCTACGACCTGGTGTCGACCTGGTACCACGAGGGCGTCCCCGGCCATCACCTCCAGCTGGCGCAGTGGGCGCACGTGGCCGAGGACCTGTCCCGCTACCAGGCCTCCGTGGGCATGGTCAGCGCCAACGCCGAGGGCTGGGCGCTGTACGCGGAGCGGCTGATGGACGAGCTCGGGTTCCTCACGGACGCGGAGGAGCGGCTGGGCTACCTGGACGCGCAGATGATGCGGGCCGCCCGGGTCATCGTGGACATCGGCATGCACCTGGAGCTGGAGATCCCCGCGGACTCGCCGTTCCACCCGGGCGAGCGCTGGACGCCGGAGCTGGCCGAGGAGTTCTTCGGGGCGCACAGCAGCCGTCCCGCGGACTACGTGGAGAGCGAGCTGACCCGCTATCTGACGATTCCCGGTCAGGCGATCGGCTACAAGCTCGGCGAGCGGGCCTGGCTGCTCGGCCGGGAGAACGCACGCCGGCGGCACGGCGAGGCCTTCGACCTCAAGGCGTGGCACATGGCGGCGCTGTCCCAGGGCTCGCTGGGCCTGGACGACCTGGTGGACGAACTGTCGGCGCTGTAGGCGGCCCCGGTCAGCGCATGAATCCCCCTTCGGAGTTGACGACCTGGCCAGTGATCCAGTCCGCCTCGTCCGTGGCCAGCCACGCGATGAGGCGGGCGGGGTCGTCGGGCATCCCCCACCGCCCAGCGGGGAAGCGTGCGGCGACGGCCTCGTAGGCGTCGCCGGTCAGGTAGTCCGTGTCCACCGGGCCGGGGTTGACGGTGTTGACCGTGACGGCGTGCTCGGCGAGCGTGGTCGCCAGGGAGCGGGTGACGGAGGCGAGCGCGCCCTTCTGCAGGGCGTAGGCGATCTCACCGGGCATGCCTCCGGCGATGTCCTGGCCGGACGTCATCATCACCACGCGTCCGCCCGGCGTGCGCGGCGGCAGGGCGGCCCGGTGCCGGGCGTGGGCCTGGACGAGCAGCAGCACCGAGCGGGTGTCGACGGCCCAGTGCGCGTCGAGCATGGCGGCGTCGACGGTGTCGAGGTCGCCGTCGGAGCCGCTGAGGGCGTGGTTGGCGACGAGGATGTCGAGCCGCCCGCCGAGCGCGGTGGCGGCCCGGGCGTGCAGTTCGGCGGGGACGTCCGGGTCGGCGAGGTCACCCGGACCGGCGGCCACTCGCGCCGAGGGGTCGCCGAGGGCTTCCCGTACGGAGGCGGTCACGTCCTCGATCCGGTCGGCGCCCCAGGGCATGGCGGCGTCGTGCGGGACGTGATGGTGGAGGTAGACGCTCGCTCCGTGGGCGGCGAGACGGCGGGCGACCGCGTGCCCGATGCCGCCGCGTCGGCTGGCCCCGGTGACCAGGGCGGTCCGGCCGCGCAGGGGCAGGGGGTCGCGGCGGAGGGCTTCGGGGGCGGGGTGCGGGAGCTTGGGCATGATCGCCCATCATGAGGGGCGTCGGCGGCCGGCGCACGTGGATATCCCTGCCGGGCCAGGCCGTGGAGTCGCCGCCCCGGGGGGAGCCCGACGGGTCCGTCCGCCCCGCGGGCCCGGTCGTGCCGGAGGCCGTCTCCCTGCCGTCGGCACCCGTCCGGAAGGGCAGCGCCTTCGGCGGCGCTGCCCTGAGGGGGCCGCCGTCCGATTCCAGCCACTTCGCCTCCTCTTGTCGCAGCCGTGCGCGAAACCCGGGAAGGCCGACGGCTGTGGGAAGCCCACGGACTCGGCTCAGGTGACGCCGTGCTGCCGCAGCGTCGATCCCGACCGCCCCTTCACCACCTCGAGTTGGGCGTGGATCCGGCGGCGCAGGTCGGGGACGTGGCTGACGATGCCCACGCTGCGGTCGCGTTCCCGCAGGGAGTCCAGGACGTCCAGGACCTCGTCGAGCGTCTGGTCGTCGAGGCTGCCGAAGCCCTCGTCGATGAAGAGGGTGTCCAGCCGGACCCCGCCGGCCTCGTCGGTGACGACGTCGGCGAGTCCGAGCGCGAGGGCCAGCGAGGCGAAGAAGGTCTCGCCGCCCGAGAGGGTCGCGGTGTCCCGCTCCCGGCCGGTCCACGCGTCCACGACATGCAGTCCGAGGCCGCTGCGCCCGCGCCCGGTGCGGTCGTCGGAGTGCACCAGGGTGTAGCGGCCGGAGGACATGCGGTGCAGCCGGGCGGTCGCCGCGGCGGCGACCTGCTCCAGGCGGGCGGCCAGGACGTAGGACTCCAGGCGCATCCTGCGTTCGTTGGCGGCCGAGGTGCCCGCGGTGAGACCTGCCAGACGGGCCACCCGGTCGTACTCCTCGCGCAGCGGCGCCAGTCGGCGCACCGAGGCGGTGGCCCGCGCGGAGAGCCGGTCGAGTTCGGCGCAGCGGCGGGCGGCGGCGTCGCGTGCGGACACCGCCTCGCGCGTCCTGCGGTCCGCGTCCTCGGCGGTGCGCTGTGCGGCGGTGAGGTCGGCGGGGGGCTGCTGGGCGGCGGCCGCGGTGGCCGGCTCGGCGAGCACCGCGCGTACGGCGGCCTCCTCCTGCCGCCAGGCCTCCAGCCGGTCCTGCAGTTCGCGGTGGGCGGCCGCGTCGAGGAGTGCCTCGGCCGCCTCCCGCGGAGTGGCGAAGCCCGCCCGGAAGGCGGCGTCGGCGAGCCGGCCGTCGGCCTCCTTGAGCCGCTGTGCGGTGCCCTCGGCGACCCGGGCGGCGTCGGCGGCGTCGGTGAACCGTGCGGCGCGCCGCTCCAGTTGCGCGGCGCGCGCGGCCACGCTGTCCGCGTCGCCCCGCGCCTGGATCAACTCCTCCTCCAGCACGGCCTGTTCATGGGCCAGCCGCTCCCGGTGGCCCGCCCGGGCAGCGGTCCGCACCGCCGCCTCCCGCTGGGCGGCGACGCGTCGTTCATGCTCGTGTTCCGCCTGGCGCAGCTGTTCCCGGGCGGGGTGCAGATCGGAGGCGGTGTCCCGGGCCTGCGCGTACCGCTGCTCCAACTCCTCGACCTCTCGGGCGAGGTGGGTGGTCGGCGTGTCCCCCGCCTCCGCTCCGGCGGCGGCCAGCGCCTCGCGTGCGGCGCCGAGGCGGCCTTCCTGGTCGGCCCGGTGCTCCTCGGCGCTCTGGTGCGCGGCCAGGGCCCGCTCCTCCGCCTCGCGGTCGACGTGGCCGGCGACCTTGCGGGCGGGGGCGGGGTGTTCGGTGGCCCCGCAGACGGCGCAGGGGTCGCCGTCGGTGAGGCCCGCGGCGAGTTCGGCGGCGATGCCGGCCAACCGCTGTTCCTTGAGGTCGAGCCAGTGCTGTTTGGCCTCGAGGACCCGCTCCCGGGCCGCGCGGGCCTGTTCGGCGGCGTCCTCGGTGTCCTCGGCCAGCTGGTCCCGCAGCCGTGCGGCGGTCAACCGCTTGCACGCGGTGTCGCGTTGCACGGCGAGCTCACCGGCCCGGGCCGCGGCCTGCTGCGCGGACTCGATCCGGGCCTGGAGACCGGCCCGGGTCTCCTCCCAGCCGGTGAGCCACGCCTCGGACTCGTCGAGCACGTCGTCGTCGGCGCGCTCCTGGCGGTCCAGACCGGCCCGCTCCTCGAGGAGTTCCGTGAGCCGTCGCTCGGCGCGGCGGGCCGACTCCAGCCCGCCCAGCTCCTCGGTGGCCCGGCGGGCGGCGGCCGCGAGCCCGGCCGCACCCGCGTCCCTGAGGGGCGGGGGGAGCAGGTCGCGGGTACGCGCCTCGGCGTCGGCAGCCCGCCGGTGTTCGGCGTCGGCGGACTCCCGCAGTTCCAGGGCGGGGGCGACCGTCTCGGCCTTGCGGGACCGGTCCAGGCGCGTCTGCGCCTCCTGCCGGTCCTCGGCCCGCTCCGCCAGCCGTGCCGCGCGCTGCCGTGCCTCGGCGAACCGCCGCTGCAGCCGGTCCCGTTCGCGTACCTCGTCCAGTGAGCGGTCGGCGGAGGCCTGGGCGGACTCGGCTGCGGCGAGGCGGCAGCGGGCCACGGTGAGCTGTTCGCGGGCGGTGCTGCGGGCCACGGCGGCCGCGCTCAGCACGCTCTCGGCCAGTCCCGGCTCGCCCGGCGCGAGGTCCGCCGCCTCCATGGCCCCGCCCGCGGCCTGCTGCATCCGGTGCGCGTCGGCGAGCAGTTCGGCGTCGCCGTCCCGTACCCGGGACTCGGCGGCACGGCGGCGTTCGGCCAGGCGCTTCTCCATGTCGGCGAAGCGGCGGGTGTCGAAGAGCCGGCCGAGCAGGTTGCCGCGCGCCTCCGCGTCGGCGCGCAGGAAACGCGCGAAGTCGCCCTGGGGCAGCAGGACGACCTGGCAGAACTGCTCCCGGCTCATGCCGAGGAGCTGGCTGATCTCCTCGCCGATCTCCTGGTGGGAGCGGCTGAGGTCCTTCCAGGACCGGCTCGCCGGATCGTGTTCGCGCAGCCGACTCTGCGCCTTGTCCAGGGTCGTTCCGGTGCCGCGCTTCTTCGGGCGCTGCCAGGGCGGCTGCCGGGTGACCTCCAGCCTGCGGCCGGCGACGGTGAGTTCGAGGGTGACCCCCGTGCGGGTGGCGGGGGCCGCGTGGTCGCTGCGCAGCGCCGTGCCCTGCCCGTTCTGCCGGGCCCCGGGGACGGAGCCGTACAGCGCGTAGCAGACGGCGTCGAGTATCGAGGTCTTGCCGGCGCCGGTGGGGCCGTGCAGCAGGAAGAGGCCCGCGGCGGAGAGTGCGTCGAAGTCGACGGTCAGCGAACCGCCGAAGGGGCCGAAGGCGGTGATGTCGAGCCGGTGCAGCCTCATCGCGCCACCTCGTTCACGGCCTCGGCGGCGCGGACCTCGTCGACGGTGTCCCGCAGGACGGCCCGCTCGTGCTCGTCGGGGCCGGTGCCGCGCACGTGGGCGACGAAGTCCTCCGCGATCTGCTGGTCGTCGCGCCCGGCGAGGCGCCGGGCGTAGGACACCGACGGGTCGTCGGGCGCGCGTTCGGGCTCGAAGACCAGGCTCAGGGTGTGCGGGAAGCGTTCGGTGAGCCGGGCCATGGGGTCGGCGGGGCGGGCCGGGTCGGTGAGCGTGGCCTCGACCCACGCCTCCCGGTGCCGCGCGAGGGCGGGGTCGGCGAGCAGTTCCTCCAGGGTGCCGCGGATCCGGGCGAGGGCGCGCGGCACCGGGCAGTCGAGCCGCTCGGCGGTGACCGATCCGTCCGCGGCCAGGTCGACGAGCCACATGCTCTTGCGGTGATCCGCCTCCGAGAAGGAGTACGGCAGCGGAGAACCGGAGTAGCGCACCCGCTCGGTGAGGGTCTGGCAGCCGTGCAGATGGCCGAGCGCCACGTAGTCGACGCCGTCGAAGACCCCGGCGGGCACGGCGGCGACCCCGCCGACGGTGATGTCCCGCTCACTGTCGCTCGGTGCGCCGCCGATGACGAAGGCGTGTGCGAGGACCACGGACCGGGTGCCGCGCGGGCGGGCGGCGAGGTCGGCCCGGACCCGGTCCATGGCGGCCGCGAGCACCGCCTCGTGGCCTGCCTTCTCCACCCCGAACTCGTCCTTGACCAGCGCCGGTTCCAGATAGGGCAGCCCGTAGAAGGCGACCTCCCCGTGTACGTCGGACAGCATCACGGGGGTGCCGCCGGCCGCGGGGTCGGTCCGCAGGTGGATGCCCGCGCGTCCGATGAGCCCGGCGCCGACGCCGAGACGGCGGGCCGAGTCGTGGTTCCCGGAGATCATCACCGTCGGCACACCGAGGGCGGCGAGGCGGTGCAGGGCGTCGTCGAACAGCTCCACCGCGGCGAGCGGCGGTACCGCACGGTCGTACACGTCCCCCGACACGACCACCGCGTCGACGGCGCGCTCGCGCACGGTCGCCACCAGATGGCCGATGAACTCGGCCTGGGCACCGAGCATGCCGACCCGGTGGAACGACCGGCCGAGATGCCAGTCGGAAGTGTGCAGCAGCCTCATGATCCCCGAGGGTATCGGCCGGGTCCGGCATCACGCTCGGTAACTCCCGCATCACCCCGTCACGACCCGGAATCCGTACGCCCGTTATGCACCCGATGACCGTGATGCGACCCGGTGGTGGTCACGCGTCCCCGTACGCCTCGCCGCCCAGTTCGAGGCGGGCGGTTCCGGCGGTCGCGTCCGCGAGCCAGGACCGGAAGGCGTCGACGTCGGAGTCGGGGAGGCCGATCTCGATCGTGACCTCCTCGGCGTAGCGCACGTCCCGCACCGTGCGCCCCGTGGAGCGCAGGTCGTTCTGGATCTTGCCGGCCCGCTGGTGGTCGACCGTCACCGTGGCCAGCCGGAACCGGCGGCGGGTGAGCGTGCCGACGGTGTCCAGTGCCTCGCCGACGGTGCCGCCGTACGCGCGGATCAGTCCGCCCGCGCCGAGCTTGACGCCGCCGTAGTAGCGGGTGACGACCGCGACGACGTACCGCATGTCACGGCGCAGCAGCATCTGGAGCATGGGGACGCCCGCGGTGCCGCCGGGTTCCCCGTCGTCGTTGGCCTTCTGGACGGAGGCGTCCGCGCCGATGACGTACGCCCAGCAGTTGTGGGTGGCGTCGGCGTGCTCCTTGCGGACGCCGGCGATGAACTCCTGCGCCTCCTGCTCGGTGGCCGCCGGGGCGAGGGCGCACAGGAAGCGGGAGCGGTTGATCTCGGTCTCGTGCACACCCGCGCGGGCGACGGTGCGGTACTCGTCCTGCATCCGGCCAGCCTATGCGGCGCCCCGGGGCACGGTCATGGCGGTCAGCAGGGCGGTGCCGGGGGCGAGGTCCGGCCAGCCGGCGCCGCGCCAGGACAGCACGGCGATCGCGGAGGTCGGGAACTTGGTGCGGACCCGGTCGAGCGTGTCGTCCGCGCCCTCGCCGGCCAGTGCCAGGACGAGCTCGGCCAGGCCCGGGTTGTGGCCGATCAGCAGCAGGGTGCCGACCTCGGTGGGCGCCTCGTGCAGCACGGCCAGGAGCGCGGGGGCGTCGGCGGCGTACAGCCTCGGTTCGTGCCGGACCGGCACGGAGGTGTCCCACTGCGCCGCCGCCAGCTCCCAGGTCTCGCGGGTGCGGACGGCGGTGGAGCACAGCACGAGATCGGGCAGGCCGATGGTCTCGGCGATCGCGCGTCCGGCGGCGGGCGCGTCCCGGCGGCCGCGCGCGGCCAGCGGGCGGTCCCGGTCGGCGACGCCGTCGGGCCAGGCGGACTTGGCGTGCCGCAGGACGACCAGTCGGCGCTCCCGTCCCGCGCCGGTGCGCCCGGCCGCCCCGCTCGTCCCCGCCGCCCCGCTCACGCCGGGGATCCCAGGTCTCGGGCGAGGTCGAGGCCGAGCAGCCGGTCCGCGTAGGCGTACGTCTCGAAGCGGGCGCCGTCCGGCAGGTCCGGTGCGGTCTCCACGTCCCGCAGCACCCGGAGGACGCCGGCCGCGTCCAGGTCGTCCTCCCACGCGGTGCGCAGGTCCGCGCGCACCTCGTCGGGGATGGGCCGCGAGGGCCGGTGCGCCCAGGCGGCGACCGCGCCGCGCCAGCGCGCGAGGATGCCGGCGGCGTCGTCCAGGGCGGCCGGGTCGAGCCGCAGCGGTCTGCTCCTGGGGTGCGCGAGCAGGGCCAGACGCAGAACGGTCGGGTCGGTGCCGTCCGACACGCCGGGGGCTTCCGGACGGACGGGCGCGACGGCGACCCGGACTCCCTCGGGTGTCTCGCCGCCCTCGCTCACCACGTGCAGGACCTGGGCCTCGCCCAGCCCCGTGCCGGCGTCCCGGCTGTCCTCGAAGGGCCGTACGCCGAGGGCCGCGCCCGCCGCGTGCAGCTCGGGCAGGTCCCGTTCGCCCACGAGCAGCGCCCACACCGGGGTGCCGCCGAGTTCCAGGGCACGCACGAGCAGGTCGGCGACGAGCAGCACCCGCAGGTTCGTCGGATCGAATCCGCGCGTGTGGGCCTCGACGCGGGTCAGGCCCCGTCGGGCGGGGGTGGCGTCCACGGGTTCGCCGGTCCGGGCGTCAGTGATGCGCAGCACGAGGCGAGCGTAGGCGCACAAGCGGGCCCGCGCAGGCATCTCGCACGCTTTTCGGGCCCGACGTGGCCCCGAACCGGGAATCTCCGCACGCGCCCGTCCGTTGCCGGAGCATCGGAACAACCGCGCGACTGCGCGCCTGCTCTTCCACGACCCTTCAGGAGGCCCGACGGTGTACGGCGACGAGGCAACGGTCCGCAAGATCCTCACCGGGCTGGGCGACACCTGGGCCGTGGTGGGCCTGTCGTCGAACCGGCAGCGCGCGGCGTACGGCGTCGCCCAGGTGCTGCAGCGTTTCGGCAAGCGGGTGGTGCCGGTGCACCCGAAGGCCGAGACGGTGCACGGCGAGCAGGGGTACGCCTCGCTCGCGGACATCCCCTTCGAGGTGGACGTCGTCGACGTGTTCGTGAACAGCGAACTGGCCGGAGCGGTCGCGGACGAGGCCGTCGCCAAGGGCGCCGAGGCGGTGTGGTTCCAGCTGGACGTCGTCGACGAGGCGGCCTACGAGCGGACCCGCGCGGCGGGCCTGGACATGGTGATGGACCGCTGCCCGGCGATCGAGATACCGCGCCTGGGCTGACCGGAGCCGGGCCGGCGGCACGCCTCAGGGCCCTCAGGGCCGGCGTTCCGTGAGACCCGGAGCGCCCCACACCGGGAACCAGCGGGCCAGGTCGGCCTCGATGCGCAGGTCGTCCGCGAGGAGTGACCTGATCTGGAGTTCCAACGCGTTGTCGCGCCGCTCCGTGCCGTCGGGGAGCGGCGCGAACGGGTAGAAGGTGCCGCGCTTGTAGAGGTAGACCAGTGCCAGGACCCGGGGGTCCGTCGCGGCCCGGAAGCCGACCAGGGAGCAGAGGAGTTGCGGGCCGAAGCCGGCGTCCTGGAGGAGCGTGTTGACGGCGTGCAGGTCGTTGACCAGTGAGGCGGTGTCGTCGGCGGGGTGGTGGACGAGGAGCCAGGTGTACCCGTACGCGTCCTTGGTGTATTCGACGGGTGTGCCGCCCCGGCCGGTGTCGGCGTCGAGCAGGTCCCGTACCTCCTGCTGGAGCCGGTCGAACGCGCCGCCCTCCACGCTCGCGAAGCAGACCGATCCGCTCCCGGTCGGGGTGAACCCCGCCCCCGCCTGCACGGTGATCGCGGCCGAGGGCAGGCTGAAGAGCTGGTCGAGGTCCGGGCGCACCGGTTTGCTGCGGCCGAGGATGGTGTCGAGGAGTCCCACGGGACGGCACCTCCGTGGATCGTCATGCCCGGCCGAGCTGGGCCGAGATCCGGCCGAGCTGGTCGAGGCGCTGTTCGAGGGTGGGGTGGGAGGAGAGCAGCCGGCTCAGGCTCTCCCGGGAGGAGAAGGCCGGTGCGAACCAGAAGGCGTTGAACGGCTCGGCCCGGCGGAGGTCCTTCGTCGGGATCCTCGCCATCTCTCCGGTCACCTTGGTGAGCGCGGACGCGAGTGCGGACGGCCGGCCGGTGAGCAATGCGGCGGAGCGGTCGGCGGACAGTTCGCGGTAGCGGGACAGCAGCCGGGTCAGCAGGAAGCTGATCACGTACACGACGGCGCTGACCAGCGGGATCAGGATCACCACGATGGCGGTGGAGCTGTCGCGGCTGGTGCGGCCGAGGCCGGTGTAGAGCGCGGCGCGGGTCATGAAACCGGCCAGGACGCCCAGGAACGAGGCGATGGTCATCACGGCGACGTCCCGGTGGGCGACGTGCGACAGCTCATGGGCGAGGACGCCCTCCAGCTCCTCCGGTTCCAGTCGGCGGAGCAGCCCCGTGGTGACGCACACCAGGGCCGTTCTCTCGTTGCGGCCGGTTGCGAAGGCGTTCGGCAGGTCGCTGTCGGCGATCGCCACCCGCGGTTTGGGCATGTCGGCGAGGGCGCAGACGCGGTCCACGGAGCCGTGCAGCCCGGGAGCCTGCTCGGGGGTCACCTCGCGCGCGCCCATGCTGAAGGCCGCGATCCGGTCGCTGAACCAGAACTGTGCGACGAACAGGATGCCCGCGAACAGCAGGACGACGGGCCACGCGTTCTTCAGGAGGGCCAGCAGGATGCCGACGAAGACGACGTAGAGCAGCCCGATCAGGAACATCGTCGTCACCATACGGGTGGTGAGGCCCCGGTCCGGGGCGTACCGCGAATGCGACCGGCTCCTGGGCATCCGGATCACCTCCAGTGAACGCGCACTGCCGCGCTGCACATCCCTCTCCTGCCAGTGTGCCCCTTTTGTGCGCGAGGGGGCCCGGCGCGGAACCCGTCGGCCCGGGCCGACGCGCGGGGCACGGGAGGTCCGCGCCCGCCGCCGTCAGTCGTGCGGGGGGCGTCCGCCGATCCGGTGGTCGGCCACGTTCAGCGCCTCCGCCACCAGCCTGAGCAGATGTCCGTCGCGCAGTGAGTAGATCACCCTGCGGCCCTCCTTCCGCGTGTCCACCAGCCCCGCGAGGCGCAGTCGTGCCAGGTGCTGGCTGACCGCGGGTCGCGCCGCCCCGCACACCTCGGTGAGCGTGCCGACGTCGGCCTCGCCACCGGCCAGGGCGTGCAGCAGGGCCAGCCGGGTGCGGTCGCCGAGCAGGGCGAGGAGTTCCGCCGCGAGCGCGAACCGCTGGTCGCCGGGGGTGCGCGGGTACGCTTCGTGCGCAGGTGACAGGTGCATGCGTGCGCTCATACGCACATAATGGCCCCTGGGCGACATCCCGTCCACCCCGCCCACCGGAAGGGGATCCACGTGAGTCTCCGGCACGAGCACCCGCACCCCGGAACGTCCCCGCGTCACCGCCTTCGCCACCTGCTCGCCCCGCACTCGCACGAGGCCGCGGACAAGCTCGACCCCGCCCTCGAGTCCTCGGCCCGCGGCCTGCGGGCGCTGTGGATCTCGCTGGCGGTGCTCGGCCTGACGGCGCTGGTCCAGGCGGTCGTGGTGGCCGTCTCGGGCTCGGTCGCGCTGCTCGGCGACACGGTGCACAACGCTGCGGACGCGCTCACCGCCGTCCCCCTCGCCCTCGCCTTCGTGCTGGGCCGGCGCGCCGCCACCCGCCGTTTCACCTACGGCTACGGCCGGGCCGAGGACCTGGCCGGTGTCGTGATCGTGCTGACGATCGCCGCCTCCGCGGCGTTCGCCGGCTGGACGGCGGTGGACCGGCTGCTCGATCCGCGTCCCGTGGACCACGTCCCGGCGGTCGCCGTGGCCGCACTCGTCGGGTTCGCGGGCAACGAGTGGGTGGCCCGCTACCGCATCCGGGTCGGCCGTGCCATCGGCTCGGCCGCGTTGGTCGCGGACGGACTGCACGCCCGGACGGACGGGTTCACCTCACTCGCCGTGCTGCTGGGGGCCGGCGGATCGGCTCTGGGGCTGCAGCTCGCGGACCCGGTCGTGGGACTGGTGATCACCGCGGCGATCGTCCTGGTGCTGCGGGACGCCGCGCGGGAGGTGTTCCGGCGGGTGCTGGACGCCGTCGACCCGGCGCTCGTGGACCGGGCGGAGCGGGCACTGACCAGGGTCCCCGGGGTACGCGGCGTGGGTGAGCTGAGGCTGCGCTGGATCGGGCACCGGCTGCGCGCCGAGGTGGCGGTGGTGGTGGACGGCGGGGCGACGGTGCGGGAGGCCCATCGCATCGCGGTCGACGCCGAACACGCCCTGCTGCACGCCGTGCCCCGGCTGACCGCCGCCCTGGTCCACACCGACCCGGAGCCCGTCCCCGGCGAGCGGGACCCGCACCTGCCCCTGGCCCACCACGCGACGGCATGACCGGCACACCCCCGCTCGGGCCCGGGCCGGGCTGCTGCGCCCCCGCTCAGGCCACCCCCAGGCCTTCCAGCACGACCGCACCCGGCAGTTCGGCGAAGGCCTTGCCCGGCACGAGGAGTTTGCCCCGGCGGCGCCCGCTGCCGACCAGTACGTACGGCAGGTCGACGACGGCCGCGTCCACCAGCACCGGCCAGCCGGCCGGGAGCCCGATCGGGGTGATGCCCCCGTACTCCATGCCGCTCTCCCCCGTGGCCGTGTCCATCGGGGCGAACGACGCCTTGCGGGCGCCGAGCCGGCGGCGCACGACTCCGTTGACGTCGGCCCGGGTGGTGGACAGGACGACGCATGCGGCGAGGGTGGTCCCGCTGCCGCGCTTGCCCGCCACCACCACGCAGTTCGCCGACCGCTCCAGCAGGTCCTGGCCGTAGTGCTCCACGAAGACGGCGGTGTCGGCCCAGTGCGGGTCCGTGTCGACGTAGAGGATCTGCTCGGCGGGGACGCTGCCGTTCCAGGCGCGGACGGCCGCGGCGACCGGTGCGGTGAGCCCGTCGAGGCAGTCGGGGGCGGGGATGGCGTGGTCGAAGGAGCCGATGGGTGCGCGCATGGCGGCACCGTAACAGCCGCTCGGCGGGCGCAGGTGGGACGTCTCAGCGCACGGGCGGGACCGAGACCGCCATGATCATCTCCATGGGTTCGCCGCCCTGGTTGCCGTAGGTGTGCGGGGTGTCGGCCTCGAAGGAGGCGCTGGCGCCGGCCGGGACGCGGTGCTCCGCGCCGTCGACGGTGAGCGTCAGCTCCCCGGCCGTGACGTGGAGCAGTTCGACCGTGCCGACCGGGTGCGGGTCGGAGTCGCTGCTCTCGCCCGGCATGAGACGCCAGTCCCACATCTCCACCGGCCCGGGTGCCTCGGTGCCCGCGAGCAGCCGGTTCCAGCTGCCGGCCTCGGTGTGCCAGAGCCGTACGGCCCGGTCGGCGGGGACGACACGGACCCTGGGGCCCCGCTCGTAGTCGAGCAGGGTGGTGATGCTGACGCCGAGCGCGTCTCCGATCTTGACGACGGTGCCGATGCTCGGGTTGGTGCGGGCCTGCTCGATCTGGATGAGCATGCCGCGGCTCACCCCGGCCCGCGCCGCGAGCGCGTCCAGGGTGAAGGCCCGCTCGGTGCGCCAGCGCTTGACGTTGCGCGCCAGCGACTGGGCCAGCAGGTCGAGATCCGACACGTTCCGTCCAATATTCCGGATGACAGCGTTCAACTCGTTCGGCTGCGGTGCGGTGCACCCGATCGTCCACCGAACTGTACTGCGCGGCTCGCCGTGACAGCGGTACTCGCCCCGGCCGCCGGCGGCCGGGGCGGAGGTCAGCGCTCGGGCTCCAGCTCGACCAGCCGGGCCGGTTCCTCGAGGTCCTCGAGGTCCTTGGTCTCCTCGGCGTCCTTGGCGCCCTTGGCCTCCTCGACGCTCTCGACGTCCAGCATCGCCAGCGCCCGCAGCTGCTCCGGGGTGACGTCCTCGGGGATCGGCACCGGGGCCGGAGTGCGCAGCGGCGGCTGCCATCCGTCGGCCGGGGTCCAGCGGCGTACGACGCGGGCCGGGGCGCCCGCGACCACGGCGTGGTCGGGCACCGTGCCCCGGACCACCGCGCCCGCGGCCACCACCACGTTCCGTCCGATCCGCGCCCCCGGCAGGATCACCGCCCCGGTGCCGATCCAGCAGCCGGGGCCGATCTCCACCGGGTCCATCCGCGGCCACTGCTTGCCGATGGGTTCGTGGGGATCGTCGTAGGAGTGGTTGGTGGAGGTGACGTAGACGTACGGCCCGAAGTAGCAGTCGCTGCCGATGGTGACGGTGGTGTCGGCGATGACATGGCTGCCGCGGCCCAGGACGACACCGTCGCCGAGGCGCAGGATCGGGGCGGGACCCAGCTCCAGACCGGGCATCAGACCTGCGGTGAGGGTGACCTGTTCGCCGATGATGCAGTGGGCGCCGAGATGGATCCAGGGCTCACCGAAGACGGTGCCGAGCGGGAAGGCCAGCCTGGTGCCCGTTCCCATCGCGCCGAACCGGAAGCGGCCGGGGTGCTCGGCGGTCACCGAGCCCGTGCGCTGCGCCCACGCCCAGCCCGCGTGGACGGCGCGCTGCGCGAGGCGGCGCAGCCAGGACGAGAACGTGTTCCTGCTCTTCGGCACCCGCTCACCGTAGTCGGCGGGTGTGCCGCCGAAGAGCCGGACGCCCTGTGATCTTCACCCCACCGTGTCGGCGTACGGTGCCTGACAACACCCGACCAGGAGGCGACGATGACGCACAGGGCACTGATCACCGCTGTCGGCGGCAGGGAACCGCAGGTGGACCGGGAGGCCTTCGTGGCGCCCACCGCCACGGTGATCGGGGACGTGACACTGCGGGCGGGCACCAGCGTCTGGTACGGCGCGGTCCTGCGCGGTGACGTGGAGAGCATCTCCGTCGGCGCGAGCAGCAACGTCCAGGACAACTGCACGCTGCACGCCGACCCCGGCTTCCCCGTCACCGTCGGCGAGCGGGTCTCCATCGGGCACAACGCCGTGGTGCACGGGGCGACGGTCGGGGACGACTGCCTGATCGGCATGGGCGCCACGGTGCTCAACGGCGCGGTGATAGGCGCCGGTTCCCTGGTGGCCGCGCAGGCGCTGGTGCCGCAGGGCATGGAGGTGCCGCCGGGCTCCCTCGTCGCGGGGGTCCCGGCGAAGGTCCGGCGGGAGCTCACCGAGGAGGAGCGTGCGGGGCTGACGCTCAACGGGACGATGTACGCGGAACTGGCGAAGGCGCACCGCGACGCGCACGGTACGGCCTGAAACGGGGGCGGGGCACCGTCCGGTGCCCCGCCCCCGCCCCCTGCCGATCAGTCGTGCGCGACGACGGCGACGGGCGCCGCGGAGTGGTGCAGCACGGCGTGGGCGATGGGTCCGACGCGGATGCCGAACGGGTTCCGGCGGACACGGCGCCCGACCACGACGAGCGAGGACTCCCGGGACGCCTCGATCAGCCGGATGGAGGGGCTGCCGCTGAAGGACTCCTCCGTCACCTCGACGTCCCCGAACTCCGCCCGCCAGGGGAGGAGGACCTTCGTCAGCGCCGCGGCCTGCTCCGCGCTGACCTTCTGGTACATGTCCGGGTCGGCCGGCAGCCCGTGGACGTAGTACGGCGGCAGGTTCCAGCCGTGCACGACGCGCAGGCCGGTGCCCCGCCGGGCCGCCTCGGCGAACGCGAACCGGATCACCGCCTCGTCGGGCCGGTCCACGTCCACACCGAGGAGGACGGGCCGGTAGCGGGTCGCGGCGGACGGGATGCCCGCGGGGTCCGGCTCGTGTTCGTCGGCGGCCTGCTCCCCGGCACGGACCAGGACGACGGGCCGCTCGGCACGGGCCACGACGGCGAGACCGACGGAGCCGACCAGGAAGCCGGCGAAGGCTCCCATCCCCCGGGAGCCCAGCACGAGCAGCTCGGCCTCCTCGGCGGCCTCGACGAGCACCTCGTAGGGCCGGCCGGCGGCCTGCTCCGCGGTGACCTCGATACCGGGGTGGCGCAGTCGCAGCCCCTCGGCGGCCTCGCTCCGCGCACTGTCCCCGCCGTCGGCGGAGGAGCTCTCCGCACCGAGGGACAGCGCCTGGGACACAGGGTCCGGAAGGGGTTCGCGGACCTCGAGCAGCCGCAGCGGCAGGCCACGGAGATTCGCCTCGCGGGCCGCCCATTCGGCCGCGGCCCGGCTCTCGGCCGAACCGTCGAAACCGACCGTGATGGTGCGGGACATGACGTGCGCCTCCTGTTGTCGGTGGGATCATCCACAGCGTCGGCCGGAGAATAACCCGACGACAGGGACCACAGGTCCCCCGCGGGTGCCGAAGGTCCTGCTCCCGCGGGGGAGGGAGCGCCCGGACCACCGGGTCCCGTCGGCGTGCGGGACCGGCCCGGCACGGGGGCGGAGGCGACGCATCAGGGCCGTACGGCCCATGGCCACGGGCGGGGTTCCGCAGGAGGCTGGGATCACCACGGCAGTTCCCGCACCCCGTATGGGAGGTCCGCGATGTTCGCTCCCCCGTCCCCCAGCATGCCGCGCGCTCTGCCCGCCGAACACCGGGTGAAACTCCTGCAGACCGCTCGGGAGGTGTCCTTCCCGCAAGGGGTCCGGCTGTTCGAGGAGGGTGGCCACGCGGACCGGTTCTGGGTGATCCGTACCGGCACCGTCGAACTCGACATGCACGTGCCCGGCCGCCGGGCCGCCGTCATCGAACGCCTCGGCCACAACGAACTCGTCGGCTGGTCCTGGCTGTACAGCCCGCACGTCTGGCATCTGGGCGCGGAGGCGGCCAGTCCGGTGCGGGCCTACGAGTTCGACGCCGCGACGGTCCACTCGCTGAGCGAGGAGGAGCCGGCCCTCGGGCGGGACCTCTCCCAGTGGGTGGGCAGCGTGGTCTCCCACCGGCTGCACGCCGCCCGGGTCCGGCTGCTGGACCTGTACGGCCCTCACGGGGCGGGCGGCGGCGTCTGAACCGGCCCCGCCGCCGGCCCGCCCCCCTCGGTCAGCCGTTGGGGCGGAGGGTCCAGACGACCGTCATCTCCCCGGTCACGGCGCCGTCCTCGCGCCGGATGGCGACCGACACCGGGAACTCGGGACGCCTGCCCTCGTCCAGTTCCGCCACGACCTCGGCGGCCGGGCGGCCGAGGGTCGCGGTGGCGGTGACCGGGCCCATCGCCAGCTTCTTGTAGGCGATCTCGGCGCGGACCGCCAGGGGTACGGCCCGCGCGAGCTGGTCCCCGAAGGCGGCGAGCACGATGGCGCCGCTCGCCGACTCACCGAGGGTGAACATGGCGCCGGCGTGCGGACCGCCCACGTGGTTGTGGTAGTCGCCCTGGTCCGGCAGGGACACCACGGCCCGCTCCGCAGTGGTCTCCAGGAACTCGAGGTTGAGGGTCCGGGCCATGGGCACCGTGGCGGCGAGCATCTCGCCGATGGTCATCTGGTCTTGGCTCATGGCCGCATGTTACCCACGAGTAGAACATGTCGGCCAGGCTCCGGGCCCGCCCTCCGGCGGCCCGGACCGGCGGCCCGCCGCGCGGCCCCCACCCTCTGATTGCTACGTCCCTGTCAAAAGGCAGTGACCTGATCGTGTCACTGGCAGGACTAGGGTGGCTGGCCATGTGGCCAGGAAACCAGCCGCCCGGGGGCGAGCAGAACCCGCAGTCGAACAATCCGTACCAGCAGCCGGGGTACCAGCAGCCGAATCCGTATCAGCAGCCCGGTGCCCAGCAGCCCAACCCCTACGCGCAGCAGCACCAGCAGTGGGGGACGCCGGCCACCGTGGGCATGCCCCAGCCGCCGCAGGGCGGGGGCGGCGGGAACCGGACGAAACTGGTGGCCGTCGTGGCGGCGACGGCCGTCGTCGTGGCCGCCGGTGTCACCGGTTTCCTGGTGCTGGGCGGCGACAACAGCGACACGAACGACACGGCCGGCGAGAAGGACGAGAAGCCGTCCGTGAGCGCGCCCGCGGACCCGTCCGCGGAGCCGAGCACATCCGAATCCGGCTCCGGCTCCGGCTCCGAGGACAACCCGCGGGGCGGTGAGGCGGAGAAGGCGACGGTTCCGGGCTGGCAGGTCGTCACGAACACCCGCTTCGGCACGAAGTTCGACGTCCCGGCCGACTGGGAGATCGAGACCCCCGGCACCAGTGTGGGCTTCGAGTGGGAGGAGAAGGACGGTGAGACGGGCCGCACCACCGTCACCGCCCCGGCCTATCTGAAGTCCAAGTGGTGCACGAGCGACGACGACAAGGACGGCCGCGAGGAGAACACCTCCCTCGTCACCGCCGGAACCCGTGGTGAGAACGGCGCCAAGACCACTGACATGGCGGCGGAGACCCGTGTGCCGTGGTGGATCTTCGGCGGTTACACCCAGCCCGACAAGAAGAGCGTGAAGGCCGGGAAGCCGAAGGCGTACACGACCGCCTCGGGTCTCGAGGGCAGCGTCGTCACCGCGCACTCGGAGGGCACGCCGCAGAACGGCAAGTGCGACAGCGAGGGCAAGGCGGTCACCTTCGCGTTCAAGAACGGCGCCGGGGACTTCGTCACCTGGAACCTGTACGGCGCCAAGGGCGTCAAGGACGAGATCCCGGAGGCGACCGTGCAGAAGATCCTCAGCACGGTGCGGCTCACCGAGGAACCGCCGACCGAGTCGTGACGGGGTCGTAGCGGGCGGCGGGAAGCGAAGGACGGGCGGCGGGCGGCCTGTGACGGGCGGAGCGCCCCTCGGCACATTTGGCAAGTCGGCCACCCCCCGGCGATAGTCACGGTGTGCCGACCATCGATTCCCGTCGCCGCCCCGCCTGGGCGGGCCGCAACTACACGCTGCTGACCGCCTCCGCGGTGGTGACGAGCCTGGGCAGTCACGGTGCGCTGATCGCCTCCGCGTTCGCGGTGCTGGCCGCGGGCGGGGGCGCCGGAGACGTGGGCCTGGTGGCCGCCGCCCGCACCCTGCCGCTGGTGCTGTTCCTGCTGATCGGCGGTGCCGTCGCGGACCGGCTGCCGCGCCACCATGTGATGGTCGCGGCCAACGTCCTGAACTGCCTCTCGCAGGCCGCGTTCGCGGCCCTCGTCCTGGCCGGTGAGGCCCAACTGTGGCAGATGATGCTGCTCAGCGGCCTGGGCGGAGTCGGCCAGGCGTTCTTCGGCCCCGCCGCCGAGGGCATGCTGCTCTCCTCGGTCGAGGGCGAACAGGCCGGCCGGGCGTTCGCGGTGTTCCGGATGGCGATGCAGGGCGCGACACTCGGCGGCGCCGCCCTGGGCGGCCTCATGATCACCGTGATGGGGCCGGGCTGGGTGCTCGCGGCGGACGCGGCCGCCTTCGCGGTCGCGGCGGCACTGCGCGCCTTCCTCGATGTGAAGCACATCCCGCCGCGCGCACCGGGCGGCGGTCTGCTCGCCGACCTCCGGGAGGGGTGGCGGGAGTTCTCCGGACGGCCCTGGCTGTGGGGCATCGTCATCCAGTTCTCCATCGCCAACGCGGTCGTCGGCGCCGCCGACGCGGTCTACGGTCCGCTCGTGGCCCGGGACCACCTGGGCGGCGCCGCGCCGTGGGGCCTGGCCCTGGCCTTCTTCGGCGGGGGCACGGTGGTGGGCGCGCTGGTGATGACCCGCTGGAAACCGCGCCGCCTGCTGTTCGTCGGCACCCTCTGTGTGTTCCCGCTGGCCCTGCCGTCCGCCGCGCTCGCCGTGCCGGTACCGGTGGCGGTGCTGTGCGCGGTGATGTTCGTGACCGGCGTGAGCGTGGAGGTGTTCGGCGTCTCCTGGATGACGGCCCTGCACCAGGAGATACCGGAGGAGAAACTCTCCCGGGTCTCGGCCTACGACTGGTTCGGCTCGGTGGCGCTGGTGCCGGCCGCGATGGCGCTGGCGGGCCCCGTCGAGTCGGTGTTCGGCCGCACGGAGGCGCTGTGGGGCTGCGCCGCGCTGGTCGTCGTGGTGACGGCGGCGGTGCTGTGCGTACCGGACGTGCGCGACCTGCGCCGCCGGACCGTGCCCGTCGCCGGGGCGGTCCGGGGCACCGAGTCAGCCGATGCCGAACGCCCCGTCGGGGGGCTCGGGTGACGGTACGGCGTCCTCGTCCCGCACCGGCCGCGCCCCGCCGGTGAAGTCCCGCAGGGCCGCGCCGTGCTCGACGCGGGCGGGGAAGACGTCGGCGGCGGTGCGCCGGGCCAGGGCGGTGACGTCCAGGGGGCGGTGCGCGGCGGCCAGTACGGCGTTGCCGAAGCGGCGCCCGCGCAGGACCCCCGGCTCGGCGATCAGCACCAGCTCCTCGAAGACCGTGCCGAGCGTGGCCAGTTGGGAGCGCAGGAAGGCGAACGGAGCCGCGTCGGCGAGGTTGCCGAGGTAGACGCCGCCGTCCCGCAGGACGCGCGCCGCCTCACGGGCGTAGGCGACGGAGGTCAGGTGCGCCGGGACCCGTGAGCCGCCGAAGACGTCGGCGACGAGGACGTCCGCGGAGGCGTCGGGGGCGGCCTCCAGCCAGGCGCGGGCGTCCGCCGCGTGCAGTGTGACGTCCGCCCCCGCGGGCAGCGGCAGTTCCTCGGCGACCAGGTCCAGCAGTTCCCCGTCGAACTCGACGACGTCCTGCCGGGATCCGGGGCGGGTCACGGCCAGGTAGCGGGGCAGGGTGAGCCCGCCGCCACCGAGGTGGATCGCGTCCAGCGGGCGCCCCGGCTCGGCGAGGGCGTCCAGGACGTGCCCGAGCCGCCGGACGTACTCGAACTCCAGATGAGCCGGATCGTCCAGGTCGACGTACGACTGCGGCGCCCCGTCGACCGTCAGCAGCCAGGCCCGCGCACGGTCGACGTCGGGCATCAGCTTCGCGGTGCCGTGGGCGACGGCGCGGGTCACGGGTATCGGCTCGTTCACAGTCCCCCATTGTGCCGTCCCGCGGGCACCGGCCGGGTGCCCGCGGGACGGCCCTCGTCACCCGCCGTTCAGCCGACGGTCGTCACCGTCCCGGCGCCGACCGTGCGACCGCCCTCGCGGATCGCGAATCCGAGCCCCGGCTCCAGCGGCACCTCGCGCCCCAGCCGGACGGTCATCGTCACCGTGTCGCCGGGCCGGGCGACCGCCGTCTCGCCGAGGTCGACGTCGCCGACGACGTCCGCGGTGCGGATGTAGAACTGCGGCCGGTACCCGGTCACCACCGGTGTCGTACGGCCGCCCTCCCGGGCCGACAGCACGTACACCCGCGCCGTGAAGCTCCCGCTGGGCACCACGCTGTCCGGTGCGGCCACCACGTGCCCGCGTCGCACCGCGTCCCGCGGCACCCCGCGCAGCAGCAGCGCCACGTTGTCCCCGGCCTGCGCCTCCTCCATCGGCTTGCCGAAGGTCTCCAGACCGGTGACCACCGACTCCAGCCCGGCGCCGAGCACCGCGACGCGGTCGCCGAGACGGACCGTGCCGCGCTCCACCGCGCCGGTGACCACGGTCCCCCGGCCGGTGATGGTGAGCACGTTCTCCACCGGCAGCAGGAACGGCGCGTCCACGTACCGCTCGGGCAGGGGCACATAGGTGTCCACCGCGTCGAGCAGCGCGTCGATCGACGCCGTCCAGCGCGGGTCGCCCTCCAGCGCCCTGAGTCCCGAGACCCGTACGACGGGTACGGAGTCACCGCCGTAACCGTGTGCGGAGAGCAGCTCGCGGATCTCCAGCTCGACCAGATCGGTCAGTTCCTCGTCGCCGGCGTCGGCCTTGTTGAGGGCCACCACGATGTGGTCGACGCCCACCTGGCGGGCGAGCAGGACGTGTTCGGCGGTCTGCGGCATGATCCCGTCGAGCGCGGAGACCACGAGGATCGCCCCGTCGAGCTGCGCGGCTCCGGTGACCATGTTCTTGACGTAGTCGGCGTGGCCGGGCATGTCGACGTGCGCGTAGTGCCGGGTGTCGGTCTCGTACTCGACGTGCGCGATGTTGATGGTGATGCCGCGCGCGGCCTCCTCCGGCGCCCGGTCGATGCGGTCGAACGGGACGAAACCGCCGGAGCCGCGCTCGGCGAGGACCTTGGTGATGGCGGCGGTCAGGGTGGTCTTGCCGTGGTCGACATGGCCCATCGTGCCGATGTTCAGATGCGGTTTGGTGCGGACGTACGCCGTCTTGGACATGGCGGTACCTCGAAGCCTCTCGAAGGTGATGCGTGATCGGCCCCGGCCGCGCGGCGGATCGGCGCGCGGTGGGACGGGGACCCCGGGAACCTGACCGACCCTCCCCCTGGGGGGTCCGCCGGACGATCCGGGGAGGGTCAGCTTCGGGCGCCGTCGACAGCGGCGAGGAAAGCGGGAACGGCAGCCTTCGGGGCATCCGCGACCGCGGATGCTGCGAGGTGGAAGGCGTACCGGAACATGGCGTCGATCATTGCCGACGGACCGCCCCGCGTCGAACGGTTTTCCGCGGGGTCACGGGAGCCGGGCGGTCACGCGACGGTGTCCCGCCACGGGACGGTGGTGAGGAGGTGCCGGGCGACGTGCGGGAACCCGGAGGCACAGTGGCACCCATGACGGCGCAGTCGGCCGCGTCGGGCCGGGGCAGGCCCTCCGGCACGGTGCCGGCGAGCCCGCTCCCCGGCGCCCCGGGTGTTCCGGCCCTTGTGACGCTCGTGAGACGCACACTACGGCGACCGGACATATTCGTCGGTTAATGTCACCGAATGCTCGATGCCACCAACCGCTCTGGGGGCACCGCTACGGCCTCTCCCCGGGCCGTCGCCACGGAACTCACCGCTGCCGCCGTCCCCTCGGCCGCCCCGGTCTCCGTGCTCCCGCCCGTGCCGCCCGCCACGGGCCTGCCCGCCCGCTGCGCCAGAGCCCTGCTGTCGCCCTGGTCACGGCTGTCCCTGCTGCTGGCGCTGCTCGCCTCCGCGGCTTCGGGGATGCTGCTCCTGGAGCCGCAGAAGCTGCTGACCGACGGCTGGCCGCCGCAGCTCGGCGGAGCCGCGGCGGTCGTGGTGTACGCGGCGGCCTACGGGGTGTGCACGGTGGCCTTCGTGCCGCGCCCGCTGCTGAACCTCGCCGCGGGCGCGCTGTTCGGCAGCCAGTTGGGGCTCGGTGCCGCCCTGTCCGGCACGGTGCTCGGCGCCGGATTGGCCTTCTGCCTCGGCCGGGCACTCGGCCAGGACGCACTGCGTACGCTCCTGCGGGGGCGCTGGCTGAAGGCGGCCGACAAGCAGCTGAGCCGGCACGGGTTCCGCTCGATGCTGGCGGCGCGGCTCTTCCCGGGGGTGCCGTTCGCCGCCTCGAACTACTGCGCCGCCGTCTCCCGGATGGGCCTGCTGCCGTTCCTGCTGGCGACGGCTCTCGGCTCGATCCCGAACACCGCCGCCTACGCCGTCGCCGGCGCCCGCGCCTCGACACCGACCTCCCCCGCCTTCCTGATCGCCCTGGCCTGCATCACCGTGCCGGGCCTGCTGGGCGCGGTGCTCGCGTGGCGCAAGCGGCGCGCGCTGCGCCGCCGTTGACGCCTCCGGCACTCCGGGTGGGATCCGCCGCCGCCCCGCCGTGGTCGTTCCCGCACCACCGCGTCGGTTTCAGGGGCCGAAAGCTCGCGCAACACCTGGCGTCTCTCGTTCATCTTGGGACGCTACGCTTCGACCCCGGCGCGCCCGATCACCGCACACCGTGCTTCGGCGTGCCCGTCATCCCTTTCCGCGATCGGCACTTGGACACCGCTGCCTCATGTCTTGGTTTGAATCCCTCATCCTCGGACTCGTCCAGGGGCTGACCGAGTTCCTGCCCATCTCCTCCAGCGCACATCTGCGGCTGACCGCGGCCTTCTCCGGCTGGGAGGACCCGGGCGCGGCCTTCACCGCGATCACCCAGATCGGTACGGAAGCAGCCGTGCTCATCTACTTCCGCAAGGACATCGGGCGGATCCTGTCGGCCTGGACCCGCTCGCTCACCGGCAAGGAGATGCGCCGGGACCACGACGCGCGCATGGGCTGGCTGGTCATCGTCGGCTCGCTCCCGATCGGCGTTCTCGGCCTGACGCTGAAGGACCAGATCGAGGGGCCGTTCCGCGACCTGCGGCTCACCGCGACCATGCTGATCGTCATGGGCATCGTCCTCGGTGTCGCCGACCGGCTGGCGGCGCGGGACGAGAGCGGCGGCCGGCACCGCACCCCCAAGCAGGGCAAGGAACTCCAGGACCTGACCGTCAAGGACGGCCTGATCTACGGGTTCTGCCAGGCCCTGGCGCTCATCCCGGGTGTCTCCCGCTCCGGCGCCACCATCAGCGGCGGCCTGTTCATGGGGTACCGGCGTGAGGCCGCGGCCCGCTACTCCTTCCTGCTCGCGATTCCCGCGGTGCTCGCCTCCGGACTCTACGAGCTCAAGGACGCCACCGACGGCGGTCACGTCACCTGGGGCCCGACGATCTTCGCGACGGTCGTCGCCTTCGCGGTCGGGTACGCGGTGATCGCGTGGTTCATGAAGTTCATCTCCACCAAGAGCTTCATGCCGTTCGTCTGGTACCGCATCGCGCTCGGCATCGTCATCATCGTCCTGGTCAGCACGGGTGTGCTGAGTCCGCACGCGGCGGAGTCGTCGGGCTGAGGGTCCTCACGGGAGACGTGACCGAACCCATACGGGACGGGTAGCCGTCCGGTAGCGCACTGTCAGTGCGTGGCCCTAGGCTGGTCGGCATGTCCCCCGATTCCGTGACCCCTGGTTCCGTGCGGTCCGCCGCTGAGGTCAACGAGCGCATCCGAGCACTGTGGCTGCGCGCGGGCGGCTCCCTGTCGGCCCGTGAGCGCGCGGAGTACGAGCTCCTGGTGATCGAGTGGGCGGCGGCGATCCGGGTCGAGGTCGTCAAGGCGGCCTGAGCCCCGCCGCCACCGCCCCCGTACCGGTACCCCCAGCCCCCGCCCCCGCACCGGGAGGAGCGCCTCAGCGCCCGCCCGCCACCCGCAGCACCGCCCCCGTCGTGTACGAGGCGTCCGGAGACATCAGCCAGGCGACCGCCGCGGCGATCTCCTCGGCCCGCCCCGGGCGGCGCAGCGGGACCGTGGCGGCCACCTCCCACGCCCGGTCCGGGGCGCCCATGGCGGCGTGCATGTCCGTGTCGATCGCACCCGGAGCCACCGCGTTGACGCGGATGCCGACCGGACCGAGTTCCTTCGCCAGTCCGACCGTGAGGGCGTCGACGGCGGCCTTGGTCGCCGCGTAGTGGACGTACTCGCCGGGGCTGCCGAGGGTGGCGGCCCCCGACGAGATGTTCACGATCGTCCCCTCGCCCCGGGGGGTCATCAGCTGTGCGGCGCGGCGCGAACACAGCAGCGTCCCCATGAGGTTGACGTCGACGACCCGGCGTATCGTCGCGGTGTCGACGTCGGTGAACCGCCCCAGCGGCCCGGTCACCGCGGCGTTGTTCACCAGCCCCGTGACCGGCCCCAGTTCCCGCTCCGCCACGCCGAAGAGGCGGTCGACGTCCTCCTCGTCGGCGGTGTCCCCCCGTACGGTGACGGCCCGCGCACCGGCCGCCCGCACCCCGTCGGCCACGCTCTGTGCGGCCGAGGCGTCCCGCACGTACCCCACCACCACGTCGTGCCCCTCCCCCGCGAGCCGCAGGCAGGTCGCGGCCCCGATCCCCCGGCTACCACCGGTGACCACGGTGACGAGACGCCTCATGAAGTCCTCCTGTGCTGGAGCCCGAACCCAAGATCACCAGACTCCCAGACTCTCCGGAACTCCTCGCGGGAATGCGGACATCCGCGCACGCCCCCTGGCTCCGGGCGGGTCCCGGCCCGGACATGGGCCCGGCGGCGTCCGTCCGGCCGGCCGACGGCGTCTGTGGTCCACTGGGTCCCACGCGCCCTGTCCCGGATCTTGCCCGGGGCGCACACTGGAGGCATACCCGGGACAGGGAGGCGCCGTTGAAGTCGTCCGGCCACTGGCTGGTCTCCCCGTGGCGGCGCTCGGCCGTCGCCGCGGGTGCGGGGGCCCTGCCCGTCCTCGCCTTCCCCGCTCCGTCCCTGTGGTGGTTCGCCTACGTCGCGCTGGTGCCCTGGATTCTGCTGGCGCGTTCCGCGCCCACGGGCCGCCGCGCCGCGTACGACGGCTGGTGGGGCGGGTTCGGTTTCATGTTCGCGATGCACCACTGGCTGCTGCCGAATCTGCATGTGTTCACGTTCGTCCTCGCGGCCCTGCTGGGCGCGCTGTGGGCGCCCTGGGGGTGGCTGGTGCGACGGCTGCTGGGCGGGGCGCCGTCCCGGGGGAGGGCCGGGGCCGCGCTGGTCGTGCTGCCCTCGGGCTGGCTGGCCATCGAGCTGGTGCGTTCCTGGGAGGCGCTGGGCGGTCCCTGGGGCGTGCTCGGTGCGAGCCAGTGGCAGGTGGGTGCGGCGCTGCGGCTGGCGTCGGTCGGCGGGATCTGGCTGCTCAGTTTTCTGCTGGTGGTGCTGAACGTGGCCGTGGCCGTGCTCCTCGTGGTGCGGCAGGCCCGGGTGCCGGCCGTGGCCGCTCTGGTCGCCACGGGCGTGGTCGCCTCCGCCGCGTGGGTGGGGACGCCCGTCCCGGACTCCGGGGGCCGGGCCAGGATCGCGGTCGTCCAGCCGGGGGTCGTCTCCGGGCCGGACAGCCCGGACCGGCGCTTCGACCGCGAGGAGCGGCTCACCCGGGAGCTCTCCGGCCGGGACGTCGACCTGGTCGTCTGGGGCGAGAGCAGCGTCGGTTTCGACCTCGGCGCCCGGCCCGACCTGGTGCGGCGCCTTGCCGCGCTGTCGCGCGCGACGGGTGCCGAGCTCCTGGTCAACGTGGACGCGCGGCGTTCCGACCAGCCCGGCATCTACAAGAGTTCGGTGCTGGTCGGCCCGGACGGACTCACCGGCGACCGGTACGACAAGATGCGGTTGGTTCCGTTCGGGGAGTACATCCCGGCCCGTTCCCTGCTGGGCTGGGCCACCTCCGTCGGCAAGGCCGCGGGCGAGGACCGCAGGCGCGGTTCGGAGCAGGTGCTGATGAAGACGGGGAGCGGGCTGCGGATCGGCCCCATGGTCTGCTTCGAGTCCGCGTTCCCGGACATGAGCCGGCATCTGGCCGGGGACGGCGCCGACGTGCTGATCGCCCAGTCGTCGACGTCGACCTTCCAGCAGAGCTGGGCACCCTGGCAGCACGCCTCGCTCGCCGCGCTGCGTGCCGCCGAGACCGGCCGCCCGATGGTGCACGCGACGCTGACCGGGGTGTCCGCCGTCCACGGCCCGGACGGCGAGCGCGTGGGCCCGCGGCTCGGCACGGACGCGAGCACGGCGCAGGTGTACGACGTCCCGCTCGGCCACGGCACCACGCCCTATGTCCGCTTCGGCGACTGGCCACCGCAGGCGGCGCTGCTGGTACTGGCCGTGTGGGGGACGGCCGAGGGCGTACGGACCCTGCGGCTCAGGCGGCGGCCCGCTCCCGCACCGCACGCACCACACGCTCGCACAGCTCATGGGTCGCCAACGCGTCCCGGGCACTGAGCGTCCTGCCCTCGCCCACCGCGTCGAGGAAGGCGAGCACCGCCTGTTCGATGCCGCGCTGCCGGGCCACCGGCACCCAGTCCCCGCGCCGTCGGACGGTCGGCAGGCCCTTGTGGTCGATCACCTCGGCGAGGTTGACCACCTGCCGCTTGCTGTCCTGGCCGGAGACCTCGAGGATCTCCTCGGCCGAGCCGCTGAGCCGGTTCATCACGCCGAGCGCGGTGAATCCGTCCCCGGCGAGCTGGAGCACCACGTGGTGCAGCAGTCCGTCCTCGGTGCGGGCCCGCACGGTCACGTCCTCGACCGGCCCGGGCACGAGGAAGCGCAGGGTGTCGACGACGTGGATGAAGTCGTCGAGGATCATCGTGCGCGGCTCCTCCGGCAACCCGGTCCGGTTCTTCTGCAGCAGGATCAGCTCGCGCGGGTGGTCGGCGCACTGCGCGTAGCCCGGGGCGAAGCGCCGGTTGAAGCCGACGGCGAGACTGGTGCTCCGCCTCTCTGCGAGGGCCACCAGCCTTGCGGAGTCGGCGAGTTCGTAGGCGAGTGGCTTGTCGACGTAGGTCGGTACGCCGGCCTCGAGCAACCGGGTCACGATCTCCGGGTGGGCCTGGGTCGGGGCGTGCACGAAGGCGGCGTCGAGATCCTGGGCGAGCAGGGCGTCGAGGTCGGCGTGCCGCTATCCGCGCGGGAGGTGGAGGCCGTCGGCGACCCGGGTGAGGGTCGCGGGCGTGCGGGTCTGCAGGTGCAGCTCCACGCCGGGCCGGGTGGCGAGCACCGGGAGGTAGGCCTTCTGCGCGATGTCGCCGAGTCCGATGCAGCCGACCTTCACGGGGTGTTCTCCTCCAGCGGTTGTCCGTCGCGGGTCCGGTCCCGGTCTCAGGGTCGGTCTCGGTCGTCGTCCGCGGCGCGGGCTCTGTCGTCTGCCGGGAAGGATACGGCGTCCGCCGCCGGGGGCCGCCAGGTGGCGATGTCGTCGAAGCTCCGCAGGAGCAGCGCCGGTCCGGCCTTCGACAGTGCGGCGATCGCGGTGTCGCGTACGGCGATCCCGGCGCGGCCGGTCATCATGCTCAGGCGGGCCGCCCGTACCGCCCGGCGGGCGATGGCGGTGGTGCGGGGCAGCCGGGCGGCGCTGTAGGCGGGCAGGTCACGTATGTGGTGAGCGAGGGTGACCGCGTCCTCGACGGCCTGGTTGCCGCCCTGGCCGAGGGTGGGGGGCATGGCGTGCGCGGCGTCGCCGACGAGGGCGACCCGGCCGTGGTGGTAGGCGGGCAGCGGCTCCGCGATGTGGTGGACGTCGTGCCGCAGCACGTCCTCGGGGCGGACGGCGGCCAGTACGGCGGGGATCGGGTCGTGCCAGTCGCCGTAGCGGCGCAGCAGTTCGGCGCGCTCGTCGTCGAGGGCGTGCTGCCCGGCGGGAGCCAGGGCCGCGGCGTACGCGTAGACGCGGCCGTCCTTGAGCGGATGGGTGCCCCACAGGCGGCCCCGGCCCCAGGTCTCGTGGGAGGCGAACCGCACGCCGGGCAGCGGGATCACCGTCCGCCAGGTGGTGAAGCCGGCGTACACGGCCCCGGGATGCTCCGGGAAGAGCAGGTGGCGTGTGGCGGAGTGGACGCCGTCGGCGGCCACCACCAGGTCTGCCTCCAGCTCTCCGTCGGGGGTGCGCACACGGGCGGGCCGGGCGGGGTCGCCGGGGTCTCCCGGATCGATGAGGTGCGCGGCGGTGGCCGTGCGGACGGCGTCCGGTGGGAGCAGCCCGGCCAGCCGGTCGATGAGGGTGGCGCGGTGGAGCAGGACGAGGGGTCCGCCGAAGCGCTCGGCGGCGGCCGCCGCGCCGGCCCGGGAGAGCCAGCGCCCGCCGGGTGCGCGCAGTCCCCCGTCGCCCTGCCAGGCGGCCAGCGCCCGGACGCCGTCGCCGAGTCCGATGACGTCCAGCCCGCGCAGCGCGTTGGGGGCGAGGGAGATGGCCGCGCCGGCCGGTTCGAGGGAGCGGGCCCGTTCCAGCACCGTCACCTCCACCCCGCGCCGGTGCAGGGCGGCCGCCGCGGTCAGGCCGCCGATCCCACCGCCGATCACCACGGCTTTCTCCAGCACCTGTGCCACGGCTCCTCCTCGGTTCCGCCGACCTTCGGCCCGTCGGCCGGTCGGCCTCGAGACTCCGGTGACTACATCTGTAGTCATCCCATGGACCGACTGTACTACGGCTGTAGTGCCGCGGGTAGTTTGGCCCTCATGTCCGTACGCACCGCAGGCCCCTCCCGCGCCGACCTCGTCGCCGACGCCGCTCTCGCCCTGCTCGCCGAGCGCGGGATGCGCGGTCTCACCCACCGTGCGGTCGACCGGGCGGCCGGGCTCCCCCAGGGCTCCACCTCGAACGTGGCGCGCACCCGGCAGGCGCTGCTGGAGCTGGCGGTACGGCGGCTCGCCGAGCGGGAGGCACGCGTCCTCGCACTGCACGAGATGCCGGACCCGCGGGCCGGGACCGACTCGCTGCTGGACGCGATGGCACTGGCCACCCACCGCGCCCTGACGCGCCATCGCGAACTGACCCTCGCCCGCTACGAACTGGCCCTGGAGGCGACTCGCCGCCCCGAGCTGCGAGCCCACTTCGACGCAGCCGGCGCCCGGTTCCGCGACCAGCTCACCGCCTTGGTCGTCGGGCTCGGCTCCCCCTCCCCCGAGCGGCACGCGCTGTCGCTGATCGCCTGGGCCGACGGGCTGATGTTCTCCTGCGTGGCCGGGTCCTTCAGCGCTCGCGTGCCGGCCCTGGACGAGGTACGGGCGGACCTGCGGGAACTGCTGCGCGGGATGCTCTCCGGCTGAAAAACGTGTGGCGTGGGGCGTCGCCCGCCGGAAAGGATGCCCCCATGACGACCGAGCGCCGTGAGCCCGCCACCACCGCCGACGAACGCCCCATGCTGGAGGACTGGCTCGAGTACCACCGCCAGACCCTCGCCCTCAAGTGCGAGGGCCTGACCGACGAGCAGCTGCGCACCGCCTCGGCGTCGCCGTCCGAGCTGTCCCTGATGGGTCTGGTGCGGCACATGGCGGAGGTGGAGCGCCACTGGTACCGCAAGATACTCGCGGCGGACGACCCCGGCCCGATCTACTGCACCGAGGCCGACCCGGACGGCGATTTCCACCCCACCGAGGCGGACACCTGGCAGGAGGCCCACACCACCTGGCAGACCGAGATCGACATCGCCCGACGCAACGCGGCCGACGTCTCACTGGACGACCTGGCCAAGGGCAGGCACCACAGCGGCAAGCAGTTCAACCTGCGCTGGATCCACATCCACATGATCGAGGAGTACGCCCGCCACAACGGGCACGCCGATCTGATCCGCGAGCGGCTCGACGGCACCACCGGCGACTGACGTCACCCCCGGCACGCCCGTGCCCCTCTAAAGGGGCCGGAGATCACCCGTGCGGGGGATCCTCCGCCAGTCCACCGTCCCCCGGACGGTCAAAGCCAGCAAAGTGACGCGAGTGCATCGAAAGACGACCACTGCAACGCTTCTGGTGACCGTGACGGTCACGGCTCTCGCGGGCTGTGTGACGGTCCAGCGTCCCCCTGTGGCCGGCCCGCCGGCAGGCGTGTCCCACCCGACGGTGCCACACCTGGACGGCAAGGCCCGGTCACAGGTCGTTCAGGCGCCGGCCCGCGAGGCCCTGGAGATGATCGCCCCGTCCCGGCCCACGAAGCCGCCCACGTCCCCCTCGCACCGCGCCACCCCCGGCGCGTCCGCGTCCACACCCGCACCGAAGCGGACCGCGCCGTCCGACGTCCGCGACCGGCGGGCCGTTCCCGCCCGCCCGGCCACCGAGAGGACCGCGCCTCCCAGAAGGCCCGCCCCCCGTGTCTCCGAAGCCTCGGAGAAGGCGCGCCGCGACATGCGGGAGCAGGCGGACGTCTGCGCGCTGGGCAGGAAGTACGGCCGTTGGCAGGCGGACAGCCCGCAGTCGGCCATCTGTGAGCAGGCCTACGGGCGTTGACCTGCTCGTCGCCACCGCCTGCGGCCGACGGGCACCGGACCTCCGGGCGCCCTAAGGGTGCCCCCTCGGCGGTCCCCACCCCCCGGCCTCCCCCTCCTCGTCCGGCGCACCCGCCTCGTCCGCCTCGTCCAGGAGAAGTTCCATGTTCCGGATGGCGGCCCGGACCTTGTCGCCGTAAGGGTCGGCGGCCAGGGTGCGGGCTGCTCCGCGGGCCCGGCTGAGGTGGGTGCGGGCGGCGTCGGGGCGGGCGAGACGGGCGTAGTCGGCGGCGAGGTTCAGGTGCAGGGACGGGTAGAGGGCCCGCAGGGCGGGGATGCCCTCGTACCCGGTGGGGCGGGCGTCGGCGGCCTCTTCCGCCGCCGCCAACGCCCTCAGGTCCCAGGCCAGTTCGTCCCCGGGGTCGTCCTGGGTGTCGGCCAGGTAGTGGGCCAGTGTGCAGCGGTGCAGGGGGTCGCCGTGCTCACCGAGCTCCGCCCACAGAACGAGGAAACGGTCCCGGGCCTCCGCCCGGTCCCCCGCGTGGTGCAGCATCACGCCCTGCCCGATCCGCGTCAGCACCGCGTCCGGCGCCGCCTGCCCCTGCCGCTTTGCCACCATGTCCTCCGCACCGCTCGCCGGCTGTCCCGCCGACGCTACGGCAGGCGGCGACGATCCGGCTCGAGCCGCTCCGCGACGCCCCGTGGCACCCCGCGCCCCGAAGGGGGTCAGCCCAGGTTCGGGATGGTCCAGTCGATCGGTTCGTGGCCCTGCGCGGCCACCGCCTCGTTGATCTGCGTGAACGGACGGGACCCGAAGAACTTCTTCGCCGACAGCGGCGAGGGGTGCGCCCCCTTGACCACCACGTGCCGGTTCTCGTCGATCAGCGGCAGCTTCTTCTGCGCGTAGTTGCCCCACAGCACGAAGACCGCCGGATCGGGCCGCTCGGCCACCGCGCGGATGACCGCGTCGGTGAACCGCTCCCAGCCCCGCCCCTTGTGCGAGTTGGCTTCGCCGCCACGCACCGTGAGCACCGCGTTGAGCAGCAGCACGCCCTGCTCGGCCCACGGCATCAGATAGCCGTTGTCCGGGACGGGCGTGCCCAGCTCGGCGTGCATCTCCTTGTAGATGTTCCGCAGCGACGGCGGGATCCGCACTCCGGGCCGTACCGAGAAGCACAGGCCGTGTCCCTGGCCTTCGCCGTGGTAGGGGTCCTGACCGAGGATCAGGACCTTCACCTTGTCGTACGGCGTCGCCTCCAGTGCCGCGAAGACCTCCTCGCGGGGCGGGTGGACGGGACCCTTCGCCCGCTCCTCCTCGACGAACTCGGTCAGCTGCTCGAAGTAGGGCTGCTGCAGTTCGTCACCCAGAACCCCGCGCCAGGACTCGGGCAGCATGGCGATGTCGGTCACGTCAACGTCCTCACGGTCGTGGTCACTTCCAGGCCTCGAAACCTACAGGTGACCACTGACAATTGCCGTCCCGACCGGCCCCGGGCCGCCCCTGGGCCGGCTCCGCGGGGGCCGCCGACGGCCCCTACCAGCTGGTCTTGCGGGAGAGCTGCCACATCATCATGATCGTCGACGGATCCAGCGCCCGCTCGGCTCCCGAGATGTCGCGGCTCGCCGCCACGTACTGCCGGCCCTGCCACAGGGGCAGCAGCCGGGCGTCGTCCAGGAGGATCTGCTGGGCCGCCTCGAAGTCCTTCACGACGTTGCCCCGGTCGCTCTCCCGGCGGGAGCGCGGCAGCAGCACGTCGTTGATCTCATTCGCCTCGTAGGGTGTGCCGAGCGCGTTCTGCTTGCCGATGAACGGGGCGATGAAGTTGTCGGCGTCCGGGAAGTCGGGGGACCAGCCGCGCCCGAACACCGGATACTCGCCCTTCTGGTAGCCCTCGACGTACGTCTTCCAGGGCCGGCTCTTGAGGGTGATCTGGAACAGCCCGGAGGCCTCCAGCTGGCGCTCCAGCTCCTTGAACTCCAGCTTGGTCTCGGAACCGTAGCGGTCCGTGGTGTACCAGAAGGTGAGCGGCACCGGCTCGTCGATGCCCGCCTCGGTGAGGATCTTTTTCGCCTTGTCGACATCGGGATCGCCGTAGCTGTCGAAGAATCCGGTGGTGTGGCCGGTGAGCCCCTTGGGGACCATCGAGTACAGCGGGTCGACGGTGTCCTTGTAGATCATGTGCGCGATCGCCGCGCGGTCGATGATCTGGGCGATCGCCCGGCGCACCGGCTTCTTGCCGGCCCACGGGTCCTTCGGGTTGAACACCAGGTAGTTGATGCTGTTCCCGGTGCCCTCCACCAGCTGGAGCTCCTCCTTCTTGGAGGCTTGGCCCTGGAGTTCGACGACGTCGTCCGCGGCGAGACCGCGGTAGGTCAGGTCGATCTGCCCCTCGCGCAGCGACTTGACCATGGAGACCGAGTCCTGGAAATAACGGACCGTCACGGCGCTGTTCTTGCGGTCGGCGAAGCCCTCGTAGCGGTCGTTGCGGACGAGTCGGGCCTCCTTGCCCTCCTCGTACGACTGGAGGGTGTACGGCCCCGAGCCGACGATGCCGGACTCCTCGCGCAGGGCGTCGGCCGGGTAGGCGTCCGGGGCGACGAGCGACATGGCCGGTGTGGCGAGCACGAACGGGAACGTCGCGTCGGGCTTGTTGAGGTGGAAGACCACTTCACGGTCGCTCGGCGCCTGCACCCGCTCGAGGCTGCCCAGCAGGCCGGCCGGGCCCCCGTTGACGTTGATCTTGCGGATCCGGTCGATGGAGTGCTTGACCGCCTTGGCGTCGAGGGCGCTGCCGTCGGAGAACTTCAGGTCCTTCCGCAGTTCGCAGCGGAACACCTGGTGGGAGTCGTCGGAGAACTCACAGCTCTCGGCGGCGTCCGGCTGGGGCGCGCTCGCGCCGACCGGGTAGCTCAGCAGCGTCTGGTAGATGTTGCGGAACAGTTCCCAGGAACTGTCCCAGGAGGCCGCCGGGTCCAGCGTGCTGGGCGGGCTGGTGGTGCCCATGACGATCGGCCCTTGATCGTCCGGGGTCTCGGACGCCAGCACACCGCATCCGGCCAAGGACGATATCGACGCGATGGACGCGATGACCGCCACCCCTCGCAGGCATCGATTCCGCTTGAACACGCGCACACTCCTCGATCTGCCGTCCCAAGAGTCGGCAGACGATACCGCGGTATTCCGCTCTGTGGCCCTCCCCCGTACGCTTGTTGAGATCAACTCGTTGTAGACGATGTTGTCACTCTGTGTTGACTACGTTGTCATCGGTCCACTCGTCTCCGAAAAAGCCGGTACGGGCGCCGTTTCGTCAACGAACGCCCGTACCGGAGCCCTTGTGGCTCAGTCTCGCCGATCCAGCCCCGGGCCGCCCGGCGGATCACTCCGGCGACCGGGCCGAAGCGGTCTCAGCCCACGCCGGCGTTCAGGAAGATGCCGCCGTCGACCACCAGCGTCTGGCCGGTGACCCAGTCCGCCTGGTCCGAGGTGAGGAACGCGGCGGCGCCGCCGATGTCGGAGGGCACGCCGAGCCGGCCCAGCGGGTAGGAGGCGGCGGCCTCCTCCTCCCTGCCCTCGTACAGCGCCTGGGCGAACTTGGTCTTCACCACGGCCGGGGCGATCGCGTTGACCCGTACCTTGGGCGCGAACTCGTGGGCCAGCTGCGCGGTCAGGTTGATCAGCGCCGCCTTGCTGACACCGTAGGCGGCGATGAAGGGCGAGGGCGCGATGCCCGCCACGGAGGCGATGTTGACGATCGCCCCGCCGTTCTCCTTCTGCCAGGCGTGCCAGGTGCGCTGGGCGAAGCCGAGCGCCGAGATCACGTTGGTCTCGAAGACCTTGCGCGCCACGTTCAGGTCGAGGTCGGCGATCGGCCCGAACACCGGGTTGGTGCCGGCGTTGTTGACGAGGTAGTCGATCCGGCCGAAGGCCTCCATCGTCCGCTCGACGGCCACGGCCTGGTGCGCCTCGTCGTGCGCCTTGCCGGCCACCCCGATGACCCGGTCGGCGCCCAGCTGCTCGACGGCCTCCTTGAGGGCCTCCTCGTTGCGGCCGGTGATGCAGACGCGGTCGCCGCGTGCGACCAGCGCCTCGGCGACGCCGTGACCGATGCCGCGGCTGGCACCGGTGACCAGGGCGACCTTGCCCGAGAGTTCCACTGAAGTCATGTCCCGTCTTCCCTAGTCGAGCGGCCCGCCGGCCACGTACAGCACCTGGCCGGAGACGAATCCGGCGGCCTCGCCGGTGAAGAAGGCGATGGCGTTGGCGATGTCCTCCGGCTCGCCGACGCGGGCGACCGGGATCTGGGTGGCGGCGGCGGCCTTGAAGTCGTCGAAGCCCATGCCGACGCGGTCGGCGGTGGCCTTGGTCATCTCGGTGGCGATGAAGCCGGGGGCGACGGCGTTGGCGGTGATGCCGAACTTGCCGAGCTCCTTGGCGAGGGTCTTGGTGAATCCCTGCAGACCCGCCTTGGCGGCGGAGTAGTTGACCTGGCCCCGGTTGCCGAGCGCGGAGGAGGAGGACAGGTTGACGATCCGTCCGAACCCGGCGTCGACCATGTGCTTCTGGCAGGCCTTCGACATCAGGAAGGCGCCGCGCAGGTGCACGTTCATGACGGTGTCCCAGTCGGCGACGCTCATCTTGAACAGCAGGTTGTCGCGGAGCACACCCGCGTTGTTGACCAGGACGGTCGGCGCGCCGAGTTCCTCGGCGATGCGCGCGACGGCGGCCTCGACCTGCGCCTCGTCCGAGACGTCGCAGCCGACCGCGAGAGCCTTGCCACCGGCGGCGGTGATCTTCTCGACGGTGTCCTTGCACGCGCCCTCGTCGAGGTCGATCACGGCGACCGCGTGGCCCTCGGCGGCCAGCCGTACGGCGGTGGCGGCGCCGATACCGCGTGCGGCACCGGTGACGACCGCGACCCGCTGCTGCTCAATGGTGGACATTGCTGCTTCTCCTCGCCCTTGGGATGCGGCTCCTGCGGCCCGCCCCGTCAGTGAGCGACCGCTTAGTACCTTCAGCAGACGTGACGCTAGAAGCCCCGGCACCCGGTGTCAACGGCACACCCTGCTGTGTGATCCATTCCCCGGGCCGCCACCTCCGGGCGCACCGCTCACCGGTCGGCTCCGTCCCACCCCCGTCGGCCCCGCCCGGACCGGCCCCGCGGCCCCGCCCGCGCCACCCGAACGGCCTATGGCTGCGCGCCCCGGTGCGGGGCGTCCCCGGGGCCTGCCCGGCGGATCGGACCGCAGGAAACCCGCGACCCCCATCGGCGCAGGTGAGCGGGGGCTGGCGCGTCCGGCCGCACGGCGGAGGAGGACGCCGGCGCGGGGCGCCGGTGAGTGACGGCGACGCCGCGGACGAGCGGGCCGGCCCCCCGCGTCTGCGGGTTGATCCGCCGGACAGGCCCTAGCGTCGAAGCGCGAGCCACTCACGGCCGGAGCAGCCGCTCTCGGCCGGAAAGGAGGCGCTCCATGTGCCGTCGCACCGGTGCTCTCGGCATACTGATCGCGCTCGCCGCGACCGTGCCGTCGGCCCCCGCCGCTCACGCACAGGATCTGAACTGCCGGGACTTCACCTACCAGGAGGAGGCACAGGCCCTGTTCAACCTGGACCGGAGCGATCTCAACGGACTCGACGAGGAACAGGGCCCGGACGACGACATCGCCTGCGAGGCGCTTCCCCACCGGGGCGACCCCGCCACCTCCTCCACCAGCTCTCCCCGGCCCGTGCCCACCACCGCGGCCCCCACCACGCTCGTGACGCCCACGGCTCCCGCGGTGGCGCCTCCGGTTCCCACCGCACCCGCCCCGGTCACGCCCACGCGGGGTGTGGAGGGCGGGCTGGGCGGCTCCTCGGAGACCGGGCCGAGCGACTGGGACATCGGGATCGGCCTGGCGTTCGCGGCGGGTGCCGCCGCCGCGGCCGGCTACGCGGTGAGGCGCCGCCGGCGCTGACCCCCGGGCAGGCGCCTGCCGCGAGGGGACTCCGGTTCAGCGCACGAGCAGGTCGAGCAGCCGCTCCACCTCGGCCGCCGGATCGGCGGTGAGCCCGGTGTGCACGGGTCCGGGCTGGACGACGGTGGAGCGGGGCGCGACCAGCCAGCGAAAGCGCCGCCCGGCGTCGTCCCCGGCGGCCTGGCCCGCCGCCTCCCCACCGGCGCACACCCCCTCGACGGCACGCAGCGCGGCCCGTACGCCGGCCAGGTCCACGTGCGGGTCGAGGGCCAGCAGCCGGGACTCGTCGAGATGGGTGCGTGCCCCGACGAACGCCTCGTGACGGCAGTACACGAGCACTCCCGCGTTGACGCACTCACCGCGCTCGACGCGCGGTACGACCCGCAGCAGCGCGTACTCGAAGACGTGCAGGCCGCTCACTTGTCCTCCCCCAGGCCGTGGACGCGCTGGTGGACGGTGGCCGCGCGGGCGAGCAGGGGCCGTGCGTAGGCCCGCCGGAGCTCGTCCGGGGTGTCGAATCCCGGCTCGTCCACCAGCCATATGTCGGGAATCCGCGCGGTGACCTCGCCGAGCAGCTCCTCGGTGACGTGGGGCGCGAGGTCCGCCGCCGCGGCGGCCACATCCGGCGCGAACGTCTTCAGGGCGTGGTCGGAGGCGTCGTAGGGGCGGGCGGCGGACGCTTCGACGCCGGGCCAGTTGTGGTGCCAGATCATGGTGGCGCCGTGGTCGATCAGCCAGAGCTCGCCGTGCCGGCGCAGCAGGTTGGGGTTGCGCCAGGACCGGTCGACGTTGTTCACCAGCGCGTCGAACCAGACGACCCGCCCGGCCTCCTCGGGGCTCACCTCGAAGGCGAGCGGGTCGAAGCCGAGCGCGCCGGAGAGGAACTCCATGCCCAGATTGGTGCCCCCGCTGGACTTGAGGAGTTCCTGGACCTGTTCGTCTGGCTCGCCCAGCCCCAGCACCGGGTCGAGTTCGACCGTCACCAGGCGCGGCACCCGGAACCCCAGCCGGCGGGCGAGTTCCCCGCAGACGACCTCCGCGACCAGGGTCTTGCGCCCCTGAGCCGCACCGGTGAATTTGAGGACGTAGGTGCCGAGGTCGTCGGCCTCGACCAGTCCCGGCAGCGAGCCGCCCTCGCGCAGGGGCGTGATGTAGCGGGTGGCGGTGACCTCGGTCAGCATTTCGCCAGGCTACGCGATCCCTTGACCTTGCAATCCATGACCTCCCCAAGATCCCCGTGTTCCGGGGAGTCGGCCACGATCAGCCCTGGGGAGAATCCGGGGAGTTCCGGCCGGCGCACTGATCTCCCTGCTCCCCGAGCAGTCCGTCGATCACGGTGCACTCCTTGCTCCCGGCCTCCGGCATGAAGTGAGCATGGTAACCGAGAGTGATGGCCGACGAGGAGTGCCCGAGCCATCGCGCCCACGCCACCATGGACTCCCCCGCCTCCAGCATGATCGAGGCATAGGTGTGACGCAGTACGTGGAAGCCGTCCTTCGTCGCCGCCTCCCACTGCCACTGAGGGTTTTCCATTCTCGGTCTGAGCTGGCCGGATGCAGGCGGAGGACGGCTGGGCGAGGCTCGTGATGCGGGTGGTCGAGCACCGCAGTCTGCGGAGGAGCCGCCAGGACTTGAGGGTGGCCACGGCCTGTTCGACCAGGGCTCGGATCTTTGCGTGAGCCCGGTTGACGGCTTTCTGGCCCCTGGAAAGGGTCTCCCAGCGACCCCAGCACGGGACACGGATCGTGCCTCCGGCACCCCGGTACCCCTTGTCGGCCCAGCACTTGATGCCGACGTCCGCAAGAGTGCGGACGATGCTGTGCTCACGGGCGGCCCGGATGTCGTGGACGGCACCGGGCAGAGCCGGTGAGGCCCACAGCAGTCGGCCTGGGGGCGCCTCCCGGCCGAAGGCTGGGGGGAGGGTCGGCCAGGATCTGCACGTTCATCCCGTGCTTCTTGTGCTTTCCGGAGGAGAAGGGCCGGTCCGTCGCAGTCCGGTCGATCGGCAGCAGGTTCCCGTCCAACAGCACGAACGCCTTGGTCGTTGTCGTCCGGGCCGCCTCCGCAAGGCTCGGGGCGAGGGCGGCCCAGGAGCTCGGCGGTCTCGGTGATGTACCGGTATGCGGTCGTGGTTCCGATGCCGAACCCGGCCGCGAGCTGGGCATACGGGTGGCCGTCAGTGAAGCCGAGAGCTTGAGAAAGGGTGGACAAGCACACGAAGCCTCTGGTGGAGACGGATTTCTTGGTCGAGAACCCATCTACCAGGGGCTTCACCTGTCTGTCAGCCCGACTGAACAACCTGGGCGGCAGGTGGGAAGAAGCTCACTGCATGCCGGGGCCGAAGTCGCCGAGCTGACCGGCCTGGTCGACCTGACCGGCTCTCCGGCCGGCACCCGCACCATCGTGCGCCGGCCGCGGCCCCGACGCCCCGGGCAGCAGCGGCACGTTCATCAACGTCACCCCGGAGCAGCTGCGCCTGACGGCCAATCATCACCAGCTCACCGCGGGTCTGGCCTACCCCACCTTCTGCCGCCGGCTCTTCGTCGACCTGCGCGAGGAGATGACCGCGGCCGCCCGGCAGGCCCGGCAGAGCGACCTGGGCCTGTGGCCCAAGGACCAGACCCAGAACGGGGCGAAGGTGGAGGGGATGACCGCCCTGACCGACACCGCGGTGCTGCTGCCCAAGCTGTTCCGCCGACTGGCGGGCTACCTTCAGCTCAACGACGGCGACCCCTCGTTGGCCGGCTTCCGCGTCTACCTGGCGCAACGGGAGGACAGGCTGTTCATCCTCTCCACTGGGCAGTGGACGGGATTCGACACCGTCGTCGAGGTCACCAACGGCAATACCGTACGGCTCACCCACACACCGGAGGACCCCGTCTTCGACGAGAAGTAACCGATCCACCGCTGTCACGACCGGCGTCCCAGGCTCTCGGGAAGGCTCCGCACTGACGGCGAGCAAGCGGTCGTGGCATCGGGTCGCAAGCGGTGTGCTGACTCGTGTGTTTCCGGAGTCGGTTGATGAATCGGCCGCGCGCTGTGGGCGAGTCGCGCAGCGCGTCTATGCCGATTGCACTGGTCTTTGTACTCCAACTTCATCTGATTCCGTTCGCACTGGCTGCTGTGCGAACAGCAGGGAGGTGAGGAGGTGGCCGGTCGTCTGGCTCCGATGCGCATCGGAGATGTCGAGGTCTTGGTCAAGACGACGGCGGTGGCAGGCTCCGAGGAAACGGGGGCCGGCTTCGACAGGACGCGGGAGAAGGTCGTCGACGCCTACGAGAGAGCGCAGTAGACGTTCGTGGAGGTGGCGTCGACCACCGTCGACATGGTGGGTCGGCTCGCTGAGCGGAGCGTGCGTCCGGACCAGCTCGAGGTGGATTTCGCTCTCAAGTTCGCGACCGACGGCAACGTCATTGTCGCGGCAGCCTCGGCCGACGCCGCCCTCCGTGTCCGGCTCTCGTACACGCCGGATTCACGTACTGCCCCGCCTTCTGAGGCTCCAGCGCCGTTTGACGGGTGACCTCATGCCGACCGAACAGGGGCAGGCACCGGGCTTTCTCGGCCGGGTGCTCGCTCTTGGCGGCGAGCCGCAGGGCACGTGCTTCCAGGTCGCACCAGCGGTGTTCGTGACAGCTTCGCATGTGCTCAGGAACCTGGGCGCGGACGTGGTGGGTGCGGCGGTGGCGCTTGATCAGCTCGACTCCGGCGAGGGGTCGGCCGTCCAGAGCACTGTGGCTCGGCTCGACCCGGTGCTCGATCTCGCGGTGCTGCGCGCGGACCACTCGTTCGAGGACTCCGTTCCCGGCATGGTCGCCACCGACGACGTTGCGCTTGCCGAAAATTTCGTCCGTGCAGGTCATGCCGCCTGCTCGTACTCGTGGAGGATGCCGCCGCGGCGGTCGCGCCGTCGTACCTCCAGGCGGGCCATCCTGACCGTATCGGCGACCGGCGCGGGCAACGGGTACAACGGACGGGCATGCCCGATGCCCTGGCGGGGCCGGTGCCCGTGGTAGAAGTGTGCGCACTCGCACAGGACGCGGAGCAGGTGACGCTGGTTCCAGACCAAGGTGCGGTCCAGGAGCTCGCACCGGCAGGCCGGTACCCACCGTTCCATGAGCGCATTCATCCGCGGCATCCGGACGCCGCTGACCACGGCCTCGATCCCCGCGTCCTTGAGGACGGCATCGAACAGGGCGGGGAACTTGCCGTCCCGGTCCCGGAGCAGGAACCGCACCCGCAGGCCTGCGTCCTCGAGGTCCATGACGAGGTTCTTCGCGGCCCGCACCACCCAGGCGGCGGTCGGGTGCGCGGTCGCGCCCAGGACCGGGATCTCGGCGTCCTTGTCCCGATCGCCCAGCGGGAGCAGGCGCAGCATGGCGAACGCGTCGGTCACGCCCGGACAGGCCAGTCGCATCAGCACAGCCGGCCATCATGCCGCGAGGCTCGACAGCCGTGCGAGAGCGCCGACTCGAACGACCGCGCCCGGCATCTCGTCCACCTCACATACCGGCTCCCACCAGGGCGGATGAGATTTCCGGCAAGGGCAGGGACACCCATGAGGTGAGCAGTCACGCCCTGCACACCAAAACCGCCCACCCTTTCGAGATCGGGCCGCTCGACCTCGATTGTGACATCCTCACCGACCCCGGAGGCGACCCGCACATCGTGATCCTCACCGCCGCACCGGGCAGCGACACCGCCGGCCGACTCGACCTGCTCGGCGCCATCGGCACCGAGCAGATGACCGAACCGCACAACGGCACAAACCGGGTGATCGGCAACGGACCGACATCCCACCCATGACACTTCCACACGACCCCGGGCGACGGCACCGAACTCGCCGCCTGCAAAGTCCCTTGATCATGAATCGGTGCAGGTCAGTTGCGACCGAGGAGGAGGGTGGCTGACAGGGAGGGCGTCGTTGTCCGATTTCATGACGGGGTGCCCGGGCAGGTGCGGGAAAGCGGGTGTTCGGGGTGGGGTGCTGCAGGAGGGAGACCCCGGCCTGATTCCAGCGGGCCGGGGTCTTCATGCTGTGCCGGGGTGGCGGTCGGGTCAGCGTCCGCCGTGTCCGCCGAAGTGGTGGCCGACGACCCGGAAGCTGCCCACCACTCCGTGCTTGACGAAGACGCCGCCCTCGACATGGCGGGGGCGCACGCCGTTGCTGGAGCTGTGCGGTCCGACGGTGGCGATGGGGGCGCCGTTGTCGCAGGTGGCTCCGCGGAAGACCTCGACGGTCCGCCGGCTGTCGTTGCGGATGTTCAGGCTGCGGGAGCCCAGGCCGCTCACGACGGTGATGCAGTCGCCCGGGTGGGCCGAGTAGGAACGCTCGTTGATGTGGATCCGGCCTTCGAAGCCCCGGTCTTCGTGGCCCTTGTCTTCGAAGTCTCGGTCTTCGTAGTCCTTGTCTTCGTAGTCCTTGCCGGAGTCGCCGCCTTCGTTGCCCTTGCCCTCGTTGTCCTTGCCGGAGTCGCCGCCTTCGTTGCCCTTGCCCTCGTTGCCCTTGCCTTCGCTGTCCTTGCCCTCGTTGTCCTTGCCGGAGTCGCCGCCTTCGTTGCCCTTGCCCTCGCTGTCCTTGCCTTCGTTGCCCTTGCCTTCGCTGTCCTTGCCTTCGTTGCCCTTGCCTTCGCTGTCCTTGCCCTCGTTGCCCTTGCCGGAGTCGCCGCCCGTGGGGGCCGAAGCGGGGACGGGGGCGGCTGCCTGCTGGACCGCGGGGGCCGCCTGGGCCGACTCATTGGCGGACGCCGAAGCGTAGGTGATACCGGTGGCGGCCAGGGCCGCGGCGGCCGCGACGGCCGCGGTAACGACAGTGGGACGGGTCTTCATCACGCGCTTCTCCTGTCTCGGTAAATCGGCCGGCCAGCCGACTCGTGATGAACGTACTGACCGATTCCCATATCTGCCATATCTAGACATAAGGGAAGGTCGAAGATTGACTCCAATCGGGTTACAGAGGGATGCCTGTGTGCCGTGTCATGGCGTGCTGACGGGTAACCAGATGAGTTTTCCTGTAGCGGGCTTGATGCCCCGATACGCTGTCCGGGGGACTTTTCTGGCGCCTGCTCACCCGCAGCCCAGCGGTCGTTCGTTGACACATCAGGCGAAACCGGTATTCCCGTTGTGCTGCCGGGTGACGGGCGGGGCACTCGAGCACGCGGGCGGGCCCGTGACGTGGTGCCGTCCGCGGGGTGACGTTCCCGCAGAACGTCTCGATGAAGGCGAAAACCTGACGTCGGCCCCCGGTCCTCGTCACCGGGCACCCGCGGTCGGCGGGCCCGCCCGGGCGCCCCGGACGCGTGCCCGCTGCCCGCAACCGGCTGTGTTCATGGCGATGCGGGCGGCTCCTTGGGCGGACCGGAACCCGGGTCATCGGGCCGAAGGCCGGGTGTCACCGACTTCGCCTCCTGACGAGGTGGCCCGGCCGCAGCGGGGCGGGCCCGCTCAGCGCCACGCCGGCCATGACGACGACGATGCCCTGGATGACCAACGAGCAGACGCCCAGGGGTCCCAGCCAGTTGCCGTGCGGGGTGGAGGCGGGACTGTCCAGCACGATCCATCCCGTGCTCGATTTCTGGTCACCAGGTCCGGGTGTTCCGCCACGGCGAATAGTCGACGACTACGAGGCGTCATCCTCCCCAGCTTGCTGTCGGGTCCTCTGTGACGACCAGAAACTGCCATGGCTCCACGACCCCGGCCGCAGCAGCCGCTTTCGCCTCGGCTGACCGGCGTAGCGTCCTCCCTGCAGCAGGCACTGAGTGTTCTCCCGGCAGTGCTGACTCTCAGTCCACCGAGGTCTTCGGCAACGGCACTCCCTGGGGAGAACCTGGAGAGAATCCGCGCCGCCGGGGAGCGTGTGGGGAGGATCGACTGCGTAACGCGGCATGATGCCGAAAGACGCTGAAAGACTCATCCCCCCCAGGTCGGCTCCGCTCCTGACCGCATCGCCGCAGGCCCACACCCCTAGGTGGACAACTTCACCACGTACGTGCCGAGGTCGTCGGCCTCGACCAGTCCCGGCAGCGAGCCGCCCTCGCGCAGCGGCGTGATGTAGCGGGCGGCGGTGACCCCGGTCAGCATTTCGCCAGGCTACGCGATCCCTTGACCTTGCAATCCGCGACCGTCCCAAGATCCCCGTGCTCCGGGGAGTTCCGGTCGGCGCGGGCGGCGCTCGTCTCCGTACGGCGGTGCATCGCGTCACGCCGACAGCGAAACGACGGCTGTGCCTTACGCCCCTCCGACCGGGCGCGGGTCAAGCTCTCCGCACGGCCTGAACGACGTGGGCCCGCTGACCGTACCTCCTGCCAGATCACGCAATCTCCCGGAAGGGACACACCCGCATGACCAGCGCATCGCATCAGCTCGCATCGGGACCTGCCCGTCGTACCGTCGTGGCGGCGGCCGGAGCGGCGGGCCTCGCCGCCGCGTTGACCGCCTGCGGCGGCTCCGAGGACGCCGCCGGCTCGTCCGCGGGCCCCGGCACGTCCAGCGGCCCGCAGGACGGCAACGACGCGAGCGGCGGAGGTTCGGGCGGCGACGAGAGCACGGCCGGTGCCGAGCTCGCCGCGGTCGCCGACATCCCCGAGGGTGGCGGGAAGGTCTTCGCCGACAGCAAGGTGGTGGTGACCCAGCCGACGGCGGGCGAGTTCAAGGCGTTCTCGGCGACCTGCACCCACCGGGGGTGCGCGGTGCAGAGCGTCGCCGACGGAGTCATCAACTGCCCTTGCCACAACAGCAATTTCTCGATCACCGACGGCAGTGTGCAGGGCGGTCCGGCGACCGCTCCGCTGCCGCCCGTGGAGATCACCGTCAGCGGGGACTCGATCAGGCTCGCGTGAGCCTGATCCTGTTCCTGTGAGAAAAGAGGGACCGCATGACCGCCACGCAGCGCCGGGGCCGGAAGATCATGATGACGCCGGGCGAACTGGACGACTTCCTCACCGTTCAGCGCACCTGCCGGGTCGCCACGGTGTCGGCCGACGGCGCGCCGCATGTGAGCACGCTCTGGTTCGCCTGGGACGGCACCTCGCTGTGGCTGTACTCCGTGGTGCGCTCCAAGCGCTGGGCCGACCTGCGCCGGGACCAGCGGGTGGCGATCGTGGTCGACACCGGCGAGGAGTACGACGAACTGCGCGGCGCGGAGCTGTCCGGGCGGATCGAGTTCGTGGGCGAGATACCGCGCACCGGCGAACTCCGCGCCGAACTCGACGTCCCCGAGACCCTGTTCGCGCGCAAGAACTTCGGCCTGGACGAGATGCCGCACGACGGCCGGCACGCCTGGATGCGACTGACCCCGGAGAAGGTCGTCTCCTGGGACTTCCGCAAGCTGGGCGCTCGCTAGGCGGGCCGGCTCGCAGGGGCGTCCGCGCGGGAGATCCTACACGTACGTCCTGGACTCCGGCGCGTCCGGTCCGATCGCCGCGGTGACCGCCCTGCTCAGGGGGCCGATCTCGTCCTCCGTGAGCGTCGACACGGTGATGCGGAGGCCCGGCGCCGCGCTCATCCGGAAGCGGGCGCCGGGGGCCACCGCCCAGCCCGCGTGCAGCAGGCGTGCGACGGTGCCGGTCTCGTCCGGCACCGGCACCCACACGTTCATACCGCTGCGTCCGTGCGCCGTGACCCCCTGCCGGGCCAGCGCCCCGATCAGGGCGTCCCGGCGCCGCCCGTACTCCGCCGCCACCGCGCCCGGGTCCACCACCCCGTCGGCCCACAGCCGGAGCACCGCGCGCTGGAGGGTGCGGCTGACCCAGCCCGGCCCGAGCCGCTGCCGCCCGCGTACCCGGTCGAGGGTGACCGCGTCCCCGGTGAGTACCGCGAGCCGTAGGTCGGGGCCGTACGCCTTGGCCGTCGAACGCACGAAGGCCCAGTTCCGGGTGGGGCCGGCGAGGGGGTGCAGGGGCAGGTCGACGATGTGGTGCCCGTGGTCGTCCTCGATCAGCAGCGTCTGCGGGTGGTCCGCGAGCACCGCCCGCAGGGCACGGGCGCGCGTTGCGCTCAGTGCGGCCCCGGTCGGGTTCTGCGCCCGGTCCGTCACGATCAGCGCACGCGCCCCGCCCGTCAGCGCACGCCGTACGTCGTCGGGGAGCGGTCCCTCGTCGTCGACGCCGACCGGGACGGTCCGCAGCCCGAGGGCCGGGACCAGGTCCAGCACGCTTCCCCACCCCGGGTCCTCCACGGCGACCGCGTCCCCCTGCTTGAGGTGGGCCGCGAGCACCCGCTCCACGGCGTCCAGGGCGCCGGAGGCGACGGCGACGGGACCGTCGGGAACACCGTCGGCGTCCAGCCAGGCGCGTGCGTGCCGCACCAGTCCGGGCTCCACGGGAGCATGCCCGTAGAGCACCGGCTCCCGGTCCCCCTGCCCGGCCGCGGCCGCGAACGCCTCGGCCAGCGGGGGCAGCAGCGCGGGATCCGGGTTGCCGTCGGAGAGGTCCCGCACGCCCGGCGGGACCTGGACCCGGACGAAGTCGCGCGCCGTCGTGGCCGGTTTGGGCCGCACCCGGCTCCCCCGTCGGCCCGCGGTCTCGATCACCCCGCGCTCGCGCAGGGTCCGGTACGCGGACGCGACGGTATTGGGATTCACCCCGAGCCGTTCCGCCAACTCCCGCATCGGGGGCAGAAGTTCGCCCGGCTCGAGATCCCCTTCACCCACCGCGCGCTCGATGCTCGCCGAAATCTCCGCTGCGCGCCGCCCACTGATCCGATACTCTCCTAGCACAAAGCAGATTATGCACTAGTGCAATGGAGAACGCCATGCAGGGGACCCGGCCGCCGCAGCAGCGACCCGCCACCGGCTACCAGCCCACCGAGCGCACCGTCCCCACCCGCTCCCCCCACCGCGCCGCGTACGACAGGGAGCTGGTGCACGCGATACTCGACGAGGGATACGTCTGCCACCTCGGTTTCGTCCGCGACGGCGCGCCGGTGGTGCTGCCCACGCTGTACGCCCGGGTCGGCGAGCGGCTCTACGTGCACGGCTCGACGGGCTCCCGTCCGCTGCGCGCGGCGGGCAGGGCCGGGTCCGGCCTCCCGGTCTGTCTGACCGTCACCCATGTGGACGGGCTGGTGCTGGCCCGTTCCGCCTTCCACCACTCGATCAACTACCGCTCCGTGGTGGTGCACGGCCTCGCGCACGACGTGACCGACCCCGAGGAGAAGCGGCAGTCGCTGGACGCCCTGGTCGACCAGGTCGTCCCCGGCCGCGCGGCCGACTCCCGTCCGGCCGACAAGAAGGAGCTGGCCGCCACCGCGGTGATCCGTCTCGACCTGACCGAGGTCTCCGCCAAGCTCCGTACCGGCGGCGTCAACGACGAGCCGGAGGACCTCGCCCTCCCCCACTGGGCGGGCGTCGTCCCCCTGAGCCGCGGCTACGGCACCCCGCTCCCCGATCCCGCCCTGGCCCCCGGCACGGAACTGCCGGAGTATCTGGCGGCCCTGTGACCCGGCCCCGCCCCGCTACCGCGCCGGACGGGGCCCGGGGCCCCGTCCGTCACGCCGGTACCGCCTCGCCCTCCGCCCTGCGGGCCCGCGCGAGCCGGGCCTCGCCCACCGCGAGCCCCGCGACCGCGCCCAGCATCAGCAGGGTGCCGCCCAGCGTGGCCGAGGTGAGCCGCTCCCCGAGCAGGGCGACGGCGAGCACCGCCGCGCTCACCGGCTCCAGCAGCATGATCACGGACACGGTGGCCGACCGCACGACGGCCGCGCCCGCGAAGTACAGGCCGTAGGCGAGAGCGGTCGGGACCGCTGCGACGTACGCCACGAGGCACAGCAGCAGACCGGGGTCGCCCGTGTGCGGGACCAGCCCTTCGACCGCGGCGAACGGCAACAGCAGCACACTCGTGACGGCGAACGCCCCGACCGTCGTGCCGGAGGCGTCCAGCCCGCCGTCCCGCCCCCACCAGCGGGTGAGCAGCGTCATCGCCGAGTAGCCCGCCGCGGACAGGAGCGCGAGCAGCACGCCCCACAGGTCCACGACCGCCTCCCCGCCGCCGAGGACGAGGACGACGAGCCCGGCGAGCGCCCCGGCGACGGCGGCGTTCCCGCCCCGGCCGAGCCGCTCCGCCAGGAGCAGTCGTGCGCCGAGCGCCATCAGAACGGGCCCCGCGCCGAGGGTCACGACGGTGGCCACGGCCAGCCCGGTGGCGGCGACGGCGGCGAAGTAGGCCGTCTGGAACACGCCGAGCGCGATCCCGGTGGCCACGGCCCGCCACACCCTGCGGCCCAGGGGCCCGGGCGCGGTCCGGGTGCGCGGGAGCAGCGCGCGGGCCCCGAGCAGCAGTATGAGTCCGGTCGCGCAGCGCCAGAAGGAAAGGGCGACCGGGCCCATGTCACTGGCCCGGTAGACCAGCGACGCGGCGGCGCCGGCGGTGCCCCAGGCGACACCGGCGACGATCAGATAGAGCAGGCCTCGCCCGACGGGCAGGCCGGATACGGCGTTCGACACGTGTTCTCTCCGCAGGTGCGCACGGGTACGCGCGGGTACGCACCGCTCACGGCGGTGCGCACTGCGCGAAGGGGGGTGGGGAGCCCCGGATCAGGCCCGGATCGAGCCGGGCCGACGGGGTCCGCGGACTGCGTCTGCGGGCAGCACCGCAAGGCCCGGCGGCGCGCCGGGCGAAGGGAGCTGTGGACCCGCCTCAGGCGGCGGGAGGCGGAAGAACGAGTGCGCGCGCATGCATGATCAGCACCTTAGGCGGCAGTTCCGGGTGTGGACAACTCCCTTTCGGGCCCTCCGCTCGCCACCGGCCCTTCGGAGTTCCTGGCCGGTGCGGAGGACTGGGCGATGAACGCGCCCGCCAGCACCACCGCACCGCCCACGAGCTGCGGCGCCGACAGGTGTTCACCGAGGAGCACCCAGGCCAGCACGGTGGCGATGACCGCTTCGAGGCAGGCCACGACCCCCGCGACCTGCGGCGAGAGCCGCCTCACCGAGAGCACTCCGGTGCCGTACGCGACGACCGTGGCGACGAGGACGATCCAGGCCAGCAGGACGAAGGCCGCGACCGGGGTGCCGTCCATGCTCGCGGTGCCGCCCAGCACCGACCAGTCCATGGACCACGGACGGGCGACGAGGGTGAGCACGGCGGCGCCGACGAGCAGGCCGTAGGCGATCACCCCGAGCGGGTCCGGTGCCCGGTCGCCGTGGTCGCTGCCCTGGTCGGACAGGACGAAGTACCCGACCTGACAGCAGGCGGCGCCGAGCGCGAGCGCCAGTCCGAGGACGTCGAAGCCGAGGCCCGACCACACCTCCACGACGCAGGCCAGTCCGCCCACCGCCAGGACCACACCGACCGCCGCCGCCCGGGTCACCGGCCGCCGCTGGACGAACCGCACCCAGCCGAGGACGAGGGCGGGCGCCAGATACTCGACGAGCAGGGCGACGCCGACGGGGATGCGGGAGATGGCCGCGAAGTAGCAGGCCTGGACACCGGCGACGGCGAACAGCCCGAACCCCGCGAGCAGCGCCGGATGGCTGCGCAGCAGCCCCCGGTGGCGCACCGCCAGCGGCAGCAGGACCAGGGCCGCGCCCGTCACCCGCAGCCAGACGACGTGCAGCGGGTCCAGTCCCGCCTCGATCAGCGGCTTGGCGGCGACACCGGAGCCGCCGAAGGCCACCGCGGACAACAGCGCGAGGCCGAGCCCCACGCCTTTCCCACGGGTGCCCCGGGTGTTCCGGGTACTGACAGAGGTGGACACCGGCACATGATGTCAGGCGCCGACAGGAGCGTCATCCCCATGGCTCCTGTCTCACTTACTGGACGGCGGCTCCCGGTTTTCCGGGAGCCGGGTCTCCGGCCCGCGCCCCAAGCCGGGCGAGCAGGGCGCGGGAGTCGACTCCGGCCCGCTCGGGCACCTGGGCGGCACGGGCTGCGGGTCCACGACGATCGCCGCGAGCAGACCCGCGCCACCCGGCGCTCCGCGGCGTCGGCCGCAGCCGGCGCCGCGCCGGAGGGGAGCGTCTCCCTGTCCCCCGACCAGCGGACGCACCGGGCCCGGCCCTCCTAGAGAAGGAGAGCCGGGCCGCTTCTCTCAGGTCGCCTCAGGGCCGCACGTCCGCCCTCAGTCGTCGGCGAGGATCAGGTACAGCTTCTTGCGGGCCTCGTTGATGACGGTGAGCGCCTTCTCCCGCTGCTCCTTGCTGCCGGTCTTCCAGACCTGCCCGAAGGCCTCCATCAGGCCGAACCCGGCCTGCCGGATCTCGCCCAGCGCCTCCCAGTCGACCCCGCGCGAGGCCTCTTCCCACGGCGCCTCGGGGCCCTCCTCGGCCGCCGTGCGACCGGTGTCGGTGAGCGCGAACAGCTTCTTGCCGCCCTCGGACTCGCTGGTGATCAGCCCTTCGTCCTCCAGCAGCTGCAGGTTGGGGTACACCGATCCGGGGCTGGGCTTCCACGCCCCGCCGCTGCGCTCGGCGATCTCCTGGATCATCTCGTAGCCGTGCATCGGGCGGTCCTTCAGCAGGGCGAGGATCGAGGCCCGTACGTCACCGCGCCGCGCCCTTCCCCTCGGCCCGCCGCGTCCTCGGCCGCCGCTCCAGGAGCCGTGACCGAAACCCGGGCCGAAGCCGGGGCCGCCACGCCCACCGGGCCCCGACGGGCCGAACGGCCCGAACGCGGCGCGCGGCCGGTCGAAGTCGCTCCGGCCACCGGGCGGGCCGCCCCGGCCGTGCTCGCCACCATGGGTACGCATCGCAACCACTCTCCATTCCGTCGTCGATCTGTCGCGATATCTCAACGATATATCGCTCACTGTCGCCGGACAACCCCTCGGCCGCCCGTTGCCGGGCGGAGCGAACCGTGCGGGCGGTCCAACGCGCCCGCATCGGCCTTGGCCTGCGGCTTTGCTCAGCCCGTACCGTCAGGGCATGCGCATTCGAATCGTCGACGCCTTCACCGACCGGCCCTTCTCCGGCAACCCCGCCGGGGTTCTCCTCCTGGACGCGGACACGTTCCCGGACGACACCTGGCTCCAGAACGTCGCCCTGGAGGTCAACCACGCCGAAACCGCCTTCGCCCACCCGCTGCCCCAGGGCGGCCCGGCCGACTGGGCGCTGCGCTGGTTCACCCCCGCCACCGAGGTCGCGATGTGCGGTCACGCGACCCTGGCCACCGCGCACGTCCTGCACACCACCGGCGCCCACCAGGGCCCCGTCCGGTTCGCCACCCTCAGCGGTGTCCTCGTCGCGACGCCGGCCGAGGACGGCTCCGTGACCCTGGACTTCCCCACGGCGCCGCTCACCCGGCTCGACGTCCCCGCGGGGATCGCCGAGGCACTGGGCACCGAACCGCTCACGGCCTTCGACACCGGCCCGAACGTCAAGGACCTGCTGGTCGAGGTCGCCGACGAACAGACCGTCCACGCCCTGCGACCCGATCTCAAGGCCCTCGGCGCCCACTCCGAGCGCGGCGTCATCGCCACCGCCCGCGCGGCGGACCCCTCCGGGGAGTACGACTTCGTCTCCCGCTGCTTCTTCCCGAACGTCGGCATCGACGAGGACCCCGTCACCGGCAGCGCCCACACCGCGCTGGCCCCCTACTGGTCCGAGCGCCTCGGACGCCCCGGTCTCACCGGCCTCCAGGCCTCACCCCGCTCCGGCCGCGTCCGCACGGAGCTGTGCGGCGAGCGCACCCTGCTGGGCGGACGGGCGGTGACGGTCATCGAGGGCGAACTCCTGGCCTGACCGGGCGCCGGAACGGCGGAGGGGCGCACCGGCACGGCCGGCACGCCCCTTCCCGTTCTCCGGACCGTTCAGGCCGTGGGCAGCCAGCCCACCTTGCCCGCGAGCAGCGCATACCCCACGAACGCACCGATGTCGAGCAGTGTGTGCGCGACCACCAGGGGCCCCACCCGGCCCCAGCGGCGGTAGAGGAACACGAACACCACGCCCATGACCATGTTGCCGATGAAACCGCCGATGCCCTGGTAGAGGTGGTACGAACCGCGCAGCACCGAACTCGCCGCCGTCGCGGCGCCCGGCGTCCAGCCCAACTGCTCGAGCCTGCGCAGCAGGTACGCGAGGACGATGACCTCCTCGAGGATCGAGTTCTGCAGTGCCGAGAGGATCAGCACCGGGAACTTCCACCACACCTCCGGCAGCGCCTCGGGCACCACGGTGAGGTTGAAGCCGAACTCGCGCATGGCCAGGTAGAAGGCGATGCCGCTGCTGCCGATGACCGCCGCGACCGCCGCCCCGCGGCCGAGGTCGGACCAGGGCCGGGTGCGGTCGAACCCGAGGACGCGCAGCCCCGCGCCTTCGCGCAGCAGGAAGTGGGCGACGAGCGCGACGGGAACGAGCGCGGTGGTGATCCCGAAGAGCTGCCAGGCCAGGTCGAGCCAGGGACGGCCCGGTGCCGCCGAGGCGTTGAGGGTGGCGGCCTGGTCCTTCAGGCCGCCCGGCCGGGTGACCGAACCGATGAAACTGATCAGCGCGGACACTCCGCTCGCGCCGAGCGACACCGCGAGCACGAGCAGCGTCTCGTTGCGGAGCATCGTCCGCGTGAGCCGCCGCTGAGGATACTCATCGGCCCGCGGGCCCGCCTCCGCCTGCACTGCTGCCTCCACATCACCGATCCGTCCGATCAGTATGAGGGCAGCGTCCGACGGCTCGACGGGCGGTCCTTGGTGGGCCCGCCCCGGTGTCAGGTCGCGGGCACCGGGTCCGGGAGGCCGACGGGCCAGGTGTGGACCGGATCGCCCTTCAGCATCAGCTCGCGGTAGCGCCGGGTGGTGGCGGCCAGCGCCGTCTCCCGGGTCAGGCCGTCGTCCAGGGCCCGGTGGAAGGTCGCGGCCTGCCAGCTCGCGCCGTTCTGCCGACGCCGGCAGCGTTCCTCGATCACGCCGAGGTACAGGTCCCGGTCCGCGGGTTCGATGCCCCACGCGTCCAGCCCCGCCTCGGCCAGCGGCAGCAGTTCGTCGCGTACCAGGGTGACCGCGTCCACCTCGGCCGTACCGCCGTAGCGCCCGCGCCGGGGCCAGGTGAGGCGGGCTTCGATGCCGTGCCTGCAGGCGGCGTCGAAGTTGGCGGCGGCGGTCTCGAAGGGCATCCGGGTCCACACCGGGCGGCTGTCCTCCGCGAGGGCGCGGACCAGGCCGTAGTAGAACGCCGCGTTGGCGACGATGTCGACGACGGTGGGCCCGGCGGGCAGGACCCGGTTCTCCACCCGCAGGTGGGGGACGCCGTCGGCGACGCCGTAGACCGGTCGGTTCCAACGGTAGACGGTGCCGTTGTGCAGGACGAGTTCGGCGAGCGTGGGGGTGCCGTCCTTGTCCAGTACCTCGAGCGGGTCCTCGTCGTCGCAGATGGGCAGGAGGGCCGGGTAGTAGCGCAGGTTCTCCTCGAAGAGGTCGAACGCCGAGGTGACCCAGCGCTCCCCGAACCAGGTGCGCGGCCGTACGCCCTGTGCCTGCAGCTCGGGCGGCCGGGTGTCGGTGGACTGCTGGAACAGCGGCGGCCGGGACTCGCGCCACAGCTCGCGGCCGAACAGGAAGGGCGAGTTGGCGCCGACGGCGATCTGGGCGGCGGCGACCGCCTGAGCCGCGTTCCACACATCGGCGAAACGGTTCGGAGTGACCTGAAGGTGCAGCTGCACCGAGGTGCAGGCGGCCTCGGGCGCGATCGACTTGGAGGTGCAGCTGAGGCGTTCCACCCCGTCGATGTCAAGGCTGAAGTCCTCCCCGCGGGCGGCCACAATCTGGTCGTTGAGCAGGGTGTAGCGGTCGACTTCGGAGAGATTCGAGGAGACGAGGTCGTCGCGGTCCAGCGTCGGCAGAATACCGATCATCACGATCCCGGCGTCCACCTCGGCGGCTTTCCGGTCGGCGTACGAGAGTGAGGTGCGCAGTTCCTCGGCCAGCCGGTCGAATACCCGCCCGTCCAAACGGTGCGGGGCTATGTTGACTTCCAGGTTGAACATGGCGAGTTCCGTCTGGAAGTCCCGGCTCGCGATCCGTTCGAGGACTTGTCCGTTCAACATTTTGGGCATGCCGTCGGCGCCCGTGAGATTCAATTCGATCTCCAGCCCCACGAGGTTCTTGGGGCGGTCGAACCGCTTCTCCGCCAGGAGTCGTTCCAAGCCCGTCAGGCACCTGCGGAGCTTGTCGCGGTAGCGCTGGCGATCGGACAGGTCGAACCCGCCTGCCACCACCTTCTCCCCCATCGAAGCGTCCTTCCTCGGCTGGGCGGTCCGATGATCGGCCGCCGGGGTCCCGGTCCACAGGGGAGGATGCCCCGTGGATGCGATCGATAACGCCCCGGACCGATCTGCGGACCGCTACGCTGGTCGAATGTGTCCACTGGCACATTCACGCGGCATGGCCGACGGGGAACGCAACAACGCGATGACGGACTCGTGAAAAACGCCGATGACAATAGGCCTACCGCTTCACGGACCTTTATCGAGGTCATCGCCGTGCACCTGGTTCGGAATCGGGACGATTCCCCCGTTTCATCGACCAGAAGTACCCTTGTTCAGCGGGTCGAAAACAGCTAGTGGAAACACAGCCCGAACACGCGTCGTATAAACTCCGTGGACAGGGCAGAAGGTTGGCGCCCACGGTCGAGTGATCCAGCCCTCGAGGTGGCGTGCGGCAGTCCTCACCCCCACCTCGCGCGCTCAGGCCCCCGGCCCCTGCCTTCCGACCCTTCGCGAGCTGACAGCGTCGTCCGCCCCGCCCTCGTGCCACCGTGCCTTCGAATGAGAGGCGACCCACCATGCCCCTGCATGTCCCCCCGGCCCCCGCGCCCGCACTGCGTTCCGTCCTGACCGCGCTCTCCTCCCCCACCGCGGTCAGCGAGGCCCGAACCCCCTCCCTCCTCGGTGCCCAGGGACCGGTCTCGCCCGAACTGCCGCTGCCCGTGCACGTCCTGGACCAGATCACCCCCGAGGGCGTGTCCGCGACGCGACTGGCCGGCTGGCGCTTCCTGATCCGCTGCGGCGACCGGGCGGTGGCCGCGGCCGACACCGTACTGACCCCCGACGGCTGGACCTTCTCCCGCTTCTTCGAGGGTCCGTACCTCGCCTCCACCGAACTGGCCCTGCGTCAGGCCGAGTCCCTGGCACAGCCGTACCAGCCCCGGCTGTTGTCGGTGCCCGGCCTCTACATGCTGACCCTCTGGCTGCACGGCGACCTCACCGCGGACGGCGCCACCGGCCATCCCGCCGCCACCGACCTGCTCGTCCCGCTCGCTCCCGCACCGCCCGGCATCGCGGCCCACCGCCCGCACCTGGTCGCGGAACTCCTCCCGGTGCTGACCCACCGGGTGAAGCCCGACCGCCTGCTCGGCTCACCCGCCTGACCGACGCGCGCTCCCGTGCCCCGCCGCCCGATCCCAGCGGCGGGGCACACGCGTGTGCCCCGAGCGCTCCGAACCCTCGGACTAGCCTCATCCGGCCATGCGGAACCACCCGAAGTGACAGTGCAGTTGAGGTGAACCGTCCGCGCGGGTGACGCGTCATCGACCTGTGAGGGGCGGTGCCGCGAAATCCCTGCGGATCGCCGCCCGGAGGGCAACACTTGTTTCCGACCGACCTATGACAACGGGGGGCGGCCATGAACGAGGTCTCACGCCGCGCACCACAGACAACAGCCAACCCGCAGGTCACCACAGAGCGAAAGATCCCACCCATGTGCCAGCATCCGTCTCCGTGCCCCTCAGCCGAATCCGCCGACCGGGAGTCCGCCCGTCTCGTGGCGCACCACCCGGAGCAGGGCTGGAGCCTGCTGTGCAACGGTGTCGTGCTCTTCGAGGACACCGGTGAGCTCCTGCCCGACGGCAGGAGCATCGCCCCGCAGCGTCCCGGAGGTCCCGCGGTGATGACCTCCGCCTGAGCTCCGCCGGGAGCGGCTCTGCGCCCACCCGGTTCCGCTCGCCGCCTATCGTGATCGGCATGCAGTCCTACACGATCGGCCAGGCAGCGCGGCTGCTCGGCGTCAGCCCGGACACCGCCCGACGCTGGGCGGACGCGGGCCGGCTCACCACCCATCGCGACGAAGGCGGACGGCGGCTCGTCGACGGGCGGGACCTGGCCGCGTTCTCCGTCGGCCTCGCGCAGGCCGGCGCCACCGAGGAGGGCACGCCCTACACCTCGGCCCGCAACGCCTTCCCCGGCATCGTCACCGCGGTCAAACTCGGCGACGTGGCGGCCCAGGTCGAGATCCAGGCGGGCCCGCACCGCCTGGTCTCGCTGCTGACCCGCGAGGCCGTCGAGGAGCTCGGACTGGAGGTCGGCATGGAGGCCACCGCACGCGTGAAGTCGACAAACGTCCATATCGACCGCGCCTGACGGAACCCGTACACCGAAGGGCTCCGCTCCGGCTCTGCGGCCGGTGCGGAGCCCTTCCACTCCTCGGTCCCGGGGACCGGGTCCTGCGCGTCAGTCGTCGTACGCGTCCAGCGGCGGGCAGGAGCACACCAGGTTGCGGTCGCCGAAGGCCTGGTCGACACGGCGCACCGGCGGCCAGTACTTGTCGGCCGCGCTCACCCCCGTCGGGAAGACGGCCTCCTCACGGCTGTACGGGTGCTCCCACTCCGTGCCGAGCGCGGCGGCGGTGTGCGGGGCGTTGCGCAGCGGGTTGTCGTCCGCGGGCCACTCGCCGGAACCGACCTTCTCGATCTCCGCGCGAATCGCGATCATCGTCTCGCAGAACCGGTCGAGCTCGGCCAGGTCCTCGGACTCGGTCGGCTCGATCATCAGCGTTCCCGCCACCGGGAACGACATCGTCGGCGCGTGGAAGCCGTAGTCGATCAGCCGCTTGGCCACGTCGTCCACGCTCACGCCGGTCGCCTTGGTCAGCGGGCGCAGGTCGATGATGCACTCGTGCGCGACCAGCCCGCCGGGGCCGGTGTAGAGCACCGGGTAGTGCGGCTCGAGGCGCTTGGCGATGTAGTTGGCGCTGAGCACCGCCACCTGGGTGGCCCGCTTGAGCCCCTCGCCGCCCATGAGCCGGACGTACGCCCACGAGATGGGCAGGATGCCCGCGGAGCCCCACGGGGCGGCCGAGACCGGCCCGATCCCGGTCTCCGGCCCGGCACCGGGCTGGAGCGGGTGGTTCGGCAGGTACGGCGCCAGGTGCGACCGCACCCCGACCGGGCCCACGCCGGGGCCGCCGCCACCGTGCGGGATGCAGAAGGTCTTGTGCAGGTTCAGGTGCGAGACGTCGCCGCCGAAGTGTCCGGGCTTGGCCAGCCCGACCAGTGCGTTGAGGTTCGCGCCGTCCACGTACACCTGGCCGCCGGCCTCGTGCACCGCCGCGCAGATCTCGGCGACGTGCTCCTCGAACACACCGTGCGTCGACGGGTACGTGATCATCAGCACCGACAGTTCGTCGCGGTACTGCTCGATCTTCGCCCGCAGGTCGGCCATGTCGACCTCGCCGTCCTCGGCGGTCTTCACGACGACGACCTTCATCCCCGCCATGACGGCGCTGGCGGCGTTGGTGCCGTGCGCGGAGGACGGGATGAGGCAGACGGTGCGCTGCTCGTCGCCGTTGGCCCGGTGGTAGCCGCGCACGGCGAGCAGCCCGGCCAGTTCGCCCTGGGAACCCGCGTTGGGCTGGAGGCTCACCTTGTCGTAGCCGGTGACCTCGGCGAGACGCTCCTCCAGTTCGTGGATGAGCGTGAGGTAGCCCTCGGCCTGCTCGGCCGGCGCGAAGGGGTGCAGCTGCCCGAACTCGGGCCAGGTGATCGGCTCCATCTCCGTGGTCGCGTTGAGCTTCATGGTGCAGGAGCCCAGCGGGATCATCCCGCGGTCCAGCGCGTAGTCGCGGTCGGCGAGCCGACGCAGGTAGCGCAGCATCGCGGTCTCGGATCGGTGCTGGTGGAAGACGGGGTGCGTCAGGTATTCGTCGGTGCGCAGCAGGGCGTCCGGCAGGGTGTCGGGCGCCGCCGCGTCCAGGGCCGCGACGTCGGAGACGCCGGCCTCGACGCCGAAGGCGCTCCACACCGCGGCGAGCCTGGCCCGTGTGGTGGTCTCGTCGCAGGCGATCGAGACGTGGTCGGCGTCGACGAGGAGCAGGTTGACGCCGTTGTCCCGCGCCGCGGCGACGATCTCGGCACCCCGCCCCGGGACCCGCACGGTCAGCGTGTCGAAGTAGGAGCCGTGGACGATCTCCACGCCGCCGGCCCGGAGCCCCTCGGCGAGGACGGTCGCGTAACGGTGGGTGCGCCACGCGATGGTCCGCAGCCCTTCGGGGCCGTGGTAGACGGCGTACATGCCTGCCATCACGGCGAGCAGCACCTGGGCGGTGCAGATGTTGCTGGTGGCCTTCTCCCGGCGGATGTGCTGCTCACGGGTCTGGAGCGCGAGCCGGTAGGCCTGGTCGCCGTCCGCGTCGACGGAGACGCCGACGAGCCGTCCGGGCAGGCTGCGCGCCATCTTCTCGTGCACGGCCATGTATCCGGCGTGCGGTCCGCCGAACCCCATGGGCACACCGAAGCGCTGGGTCGTGCCGACCGCGATGTCCGCGCCGAGTTCGCCGGGCGACGTCAGCAGCGTGAGGGCGAGCAGATCGGCGGCGACGGTGACCAGCGCGCCCAGCTCGTGCGCCCGGTCGATCACCGGCTTGATGTCACGCACGGCTCCGGAGGCGCCCGGGTACTGGATCAGCACACCGTTGATCTTGCGCTCGGCGATCTCGGCGGGGATGCCCTCGCTCAGGTCGGCGACGACAACCTCGACGCCGGTCGGCTCGGCACGGGTCTCGATCACGGCGATCGTCTGCGGCAGCGCGTCCGCGTCGACCAGGAACAGGCCGTTCTTGTTCTTGCCCATGCGCCGCGAGAGCGCCATCGCCTCGGCGGCGGCCGTGCCCTCGTCGAGCAGTGAGGCCCCGGAGGTCGGCAGGCCGGTCAGTTCGGCCACCATGGTCTGGAAGTTCAGCAGCGCCTCGAGCCGTCCCTGCGAGATCTCCGGCTGGTAGGGCGTGTAGGCCGTGTACCAGGCGGGGTTCTCCATCACGTTGCGCAGGATGACGGGCGGCGTGAAGGTCCCGTAGTACCCGAGCCCGATCATGGAGCCGAGCACCTCGTTGCGGTCGGCCAGCGACCGGAGTTCGGCCAGCACCTCGGGCTCGGTCCGGGCGCCCGGCAGGTCGAGTGCGTCGGCGTTCTTGATCACATCCGGGACCGCCGCGGCCGTCAGCTCGTCGAGCGAGCCGTAGCCCACCTGCGCGAGCATTTTGGCGCGGGCCTCGTGGTCGGGGCCGATGTGACGCTGCTCGAAGGGCGTTCCCTGTTCGAGCTCGGAGAGGGGAATGCGGTGGGCGGTCATTGTGGAGGCCTCCTGGTCTGACGACCTTCGAGGGGCACCATGACGGGTGCCCGGACGGCCTCCCCCTCTGTCATCTCGACCTGAGAGCTTCACCGGACCGCCGCAGGGCGCCCGGCTTTCACCGTCGGTGAGAGCGGGAGCCGTCGACACCCGCCCTGCTTTCCAGAGTGACCTCGTCCATGCGGTACGTGGGCCTGAGAGTTTCCGGGGAGGATTTGCTCCTTCGGCGCCCTCCGATGGTGTCCGGAGGACTCTCCCGCACGGGGTCAGCAGCCGCTGTCAGCGTACCAGCGAGGGCAACCCCCGTACCTTCGAGTGGCCGCCGGACCGATTGTGCCGTTTCGTAGTGCTGACGAATGACTGCGGATTGCGACCAGTGGAGGGCCCGTGCAGACCGACATCGATCCGCGCAACCTGATCGGCCGTAAAGCGTTCGACCGCAACGGAACCCGGATCGGCACCATCGACGAGGTCTATCTCGACGACGCCACCGGCATACCCGAGTGGGCGGCGATACGCACCGGCCTGTTCAGCAGGGACGCCTTCGTCCCCCTGGAGCCGAGCGAGCTGATAGACGGCAGCCTCCACATTCCCTTCGAACGCGCCCTGATCAAGGACGCCCCCGACTTCGGCGTGGGCCGCCACCTCTCCCCCGAGCAGGAACTCCAGCTCTACCACCACTACGGTCTGGACATCTCCGCGCCTCCCCCGCTTCCGGACCACGACTTCGGCACACTCGCCGACCGGGACGACCACCCGGCCTGAGCCCTCGGAGCCGGAAGCACGAAGCCCACGGCCCCCTCACACCTGCGAGTGCCCCGGGTCCATGCTCCCCCGGGCCGCTCCCGAGCCGTCGCTCGTCTCCGCGCCGACCCGCGGCCTCTCGCCCTCCCCGGGACTTCGGTCCACCAGTGGCAGCGGATCCGCCGGTTGCAGGGCCGGGTCGTCGGTGCGGAAGGTCTTCACCCGTCCCACCGCCGAGCCGGGCGTCTCGAACCGGACCGTGACCCGGCCCAGGCCGCTGCCCTGGACCCACCCGTGCCCGTACTCGCTGTGCCGCACATCGTGCCCGGCCGGCCAGCTCCGCCCCGCGCTCGTCCGCTGTTCTTCCTCCCTGGGCGCGGCCGACTGCTCCTCCTCGCCCGGCGACTCCTCCCCCCGGACCTCCGCCGCCTGCGCGAACAGGTCCTCCTGGGTGTAGTCCGCGAGTCCACTGACTCCCACGCCCAGCAGCCGTACCCCGCCTGTCGTGTCGACCGAGCCCAACAACCGCGCCGCCGCCTCGCGCACCACCGCCGGATCGTCCGTGGGGCCCCGCAGCGTCTCGGACCGGGTGAGCGTCGAGAAGTCGTAGCGCCGCACCTTCAGCACGATGGTCCGTCCCGCCAGCCCCGCTCCCCGCAGTCTGCTCACACAGCGGTCGGCGAGCCTCCGTACCTCCGTCCCGACCCGCACCCGGTCGTGGATGTCCACGTCGTACGTGTCCTCGACCGACACCGACTTCGTCTCCCGCTCGGCCACCACGGGCCGTTCGTCCCGTGCCAGGGCCATGGCGTACAGCGCGTGTCCGTGTGCCTTGCCGAGCAACCGCACCAGCTCGTCCTCCCCGGCCTCGGCGAGCTCTTCGACCGTGTGGATCCCGGCCCTGCGCAGGTGGTCACCGGTGGCGGGCCCCACCCCCGGCAGCGTCCGGACCGGGAGCGGCGCCAGCAGGGCCCGCTCCCTCCCCGGCTCGATGAGCACCAGTCCGTCGGGCTTCGCCTGCTCCGAGGCGATCTTCGCCAGCATCTTGGAGGCGGCGAGCCCGACGGACCCGGTGAGCCCGGTGACCGCCCGTATGTCCGCGCGCAGCCTCGCCCCGGCCAGCCGGGCCGACCGCTCGTCCCAGGCCGCCCCGCCGGCCTCCAGGTCCACGAACGCCTCGTCCAGGCTCAAGGGCTCCACCAGCGGCGACAGCTCCCGCAGCAGCCCCATCACCTGGTCGCTGATCGACCGGTAGAACGCGAAGCGCGGCACGAGGTACGCCGCGTTCGGCGCGAGCCGCCGCGCCTGGGCCATGGGCAGCGCGGAACGCACGCCGAAGAGCCGGGCCTCGTACGAGGCGGTGGCGACCACCCCGCGCGGCCCGAGCCCGCCCACGATCACGGCTTTCCCCCGCAGGCTCGGCTTGGACGCCTGCTCCACCGAGGCGTAGAAGGCGTCCATGTCGAGGTGCAGGATGGTGGGCGCGGATCTCACATCCCCGATGCTGCCCTATGCCACTGACAGTGCCGGCCACCGACCGCCCCGAACGGCACGGGTCGCCCAGCCGGCCCGACGGCTCAGACCGCGCGGTTCCGCCGCCGCGCCAGCTCGTCCGCCGGGTTGGGCCCGATCAGCGTCTCCCCGGTGTCGACGCGCTCCCCGTGCAACTGGGACAGCGCGCTCTCGACATCCCGCCACACCACACCGACGGCGATCCCGAAAATCCCCTGGCCGCCCTGGAGCAGGGCATGCACCTCGTCCGGCGTGTCGCACTCGTAGACCGTGGCGCCGTCGCTCATCAGCGTCATGCGCTCCAGGTCACGGAAGCCCCGCTCCCGCAGATGCTGGACGGCGGTACGAATGTTCTGCAGCGACACCCCGGTGTCCAGGAACCGCTTGACGATCTTCAGGACGACGACGTCCCGGAAGCTGTACAGCCGCTGCGTCCCGGAGCCGTGCGCGGGCCGCACGCTCGGCTCGACCAGTCCCGTACGGGCCCAGTAGTCCAGTTGCCGGTAGGTGATGCCGGCGGCCGCGCAGGCCGTGGGGCCGCGATAGCCGATCTCCTCGGACACCATGGACGTCGTCGCCCCTCCGCCGCCCGGCACGGCCGCCGGCCGCTGCGGAGCATGATCGGCCGCACTGCCGTGATGGGCATACGCCCCGCTGGCGCGGAGCTGAGGGCCTGGGTGAGGGTACGGACCGCTCGCCCCGAGACCGTGTCCGGGGGCGCCCCCGGCCGTACCGTCGCCGGTGCTTCTCACGCCGACCTCCGTCCTCGACCTGCCTCCTCGACGGTAGGCAGTCACCAAGGGTGCGTCAACGATCGCCACACTCGGCACGCCGAGTGATAATCACCCTAAGAGTGGTTTCCCGTGCCCCACCGCGGGGAAAGGCTAGCCGAATGCACTTCTGTGCGGGTCGTGCGACGCCCTCGCACACCACCGGCCCGAGCGGGAATCCGGCGGGACGGTCACCGCTGCTCACCGACTGCCGCCGCTCACTGGCTGCTGGAGCCGAAGTCCTCCGGCGAGATCTGGTCGAGGAACTCGCGGAACTTCTCCACCTCGTCCTCCTGCTCGTCCGGGATGGCGATCCCCGCGTCGTCGAGGACCGTGTCGCTGCCGTAGATCGGCGTCCCCGTGCGCAGTGCCAGAGCTATCGCGTCGGACGGCCGGGCACTGACCTCCACGCCGCTGGCGAAGACCAGCTCCGCGTAGAAGACCCCCTCGCGCAGATCCGTGATGCGCACTTCCGTGAGCTCTTGGCCGACGGCTTCCAGCACGTCCTTGAAGAGGTCGTGGGTCAGCGGGCGCGCCGGAGCCATGCCCTGCTGGGCGAAGGCGATGGCCGTCGCCTCCCCCGGCCCGATCCAGATGGGGAGGTACCGGTCGCCTCCCACTTCACGCAGCAGCACGATCGGTTGGTTCGAGGGCATTTCGACCCGGACACCTACGACATCGAGCTCGTTCACACAGCAACCCTAGGCCGTGCCCGGGACGTTTGGGTAGTCGGGCCGGGATCAGGTGGCCGATCCGGCCGCTCGTCCCGTGCCCCTCAGGGCAGCCGCACTCCGAGCGCCGAGCTCACCAGCGCGGCGTGCAGCTTCACCGTGAGACCGGCGAGCTCCTTCGCACGCGCCTGCGCATGGGCCCTGGTCTGCGGGTTTCGGTGGCGTTTGAGCGGGGCGACGACTTGGTCCACCAGCCCGGCCTCCCGCTCCGCGGCGGCCTTCATCGCCCTCAGGTGTCTCGGCTCGATCCCGAACCGCCCCAGCTCGATGATGAGACCGGCGACGGTGACCGCCTCGGCGTCGTACACCTCGTCCTCGACGGGAGCGAGCAGCCCGTAGGACTCCCACTCCGCGAGCTGCTCCTGGTCGATGCCGGCGGCCGCCAGCAGCTGCGCCCGCCCGATCCGGGCCGCCGTGGAGGCGGGATCGGCGGACGGCTCGGGGGCGGCTTCCCCCTCCCGCTGCCGGGACAGCACCGGCAGCGGGAGGGCCTCTCCGCGCTCCATCGCCTCCAAGTGCTCACGGATCACCTTGAGCGGCAGATAGTGGTCCCGCTGCATCCTCAGGACATGACCGAGTCGCTCGACGTCCGCCGCGCTGAACTTGCGATACCCCGAGGGGGTCCGCTGCGGCTCGATGAGCCCCTCCGACTCCAGAAAGCGGATCTTGGAGATGGTGACTTCGGGGAATTCCTCACGCAGTGCGTTCAGCACCGTGCCGATGCTCATCAGTCCGGTTTCCGCTGCGGCGGTGCCGTGCCCGGCACCGCCGCTCGGTGTGTGAAGCATGGACCTTCCCTGGGGTCAGGGTGCCCCGGACGGAACCCGGGGAGGGTCAGTAGCCCCGCTGGCTCGCGTAGAACACCAGCCGGTACTTGCCGATCTGCACCTCGTCACCGTTCGACAGCCCGACCTGGTCGATGCGCTCGCGGTTGACGTACGTGCCGTTCAGACTGCCCACGTCGGCCACCGTGAAGGAACCGTCCTGGCCGCGGCGGAACTCCACGTGCCGGCGCGAGACCGTCACGTCGTCCAGGAAGATGTCGCTCTGCGGGTGCCGGCCGGCCGTCGTCAGGTCTCCGTCCAGCAGGAAGCGGCTGCCCGAGTTCGGCCCGCGGCGCACGACCAGGAGTGCCGAACCCACCGGCAGCGCGTCGACGGCCGCCTGCGCCTCGGGCGACAGCATCGGCATCTGCGTCTGGCCGGTGGCCTCCGCGTCATAGGCCTCGAGACCGGAGATGGAGATGGTGGAGGTCGTCTCGGAGGGACGCTCCGGGGCGACTCCCGGCCGGAGCGGAGCTCCACAGTTGGAGCAGAACCGGCTGTTCTCCGCGTTGCGGTTACCGCACCTCGCACATACCAGGACCGACATGGACGGATCCTCCTGCCCACCGGGGGCTTGGGACGCGTACGGGCCGGAGAACTCTCCACCCGTACCTGAGGTTGACGGTTGCCCGAAACCTATGCCGCTCGACTGCGCAGGGTCAACCGACGGCGCGCCCTGGCCGCCCACCTGGTCCCTGAACAGTGGACGTGAGCCTTCCGCCTCCGGCTGTGCGCGATGCCGGGCAGTCTCGCTGTCGCGGCCTTCTCGTGCGCTCTTGCCGAACAACTTCCCAAACAACTTCACGGGCGATTCCCCTTGACCGAAACAGACCCGCCCGTGGGGCAGGACGAACCCTGACTGAACACATTGGCCGACCCGGACATCCTCACAACGTCCGTATCCACCAGACAGTTTCCACCACGCACCACCCATTCGGTGCGCCGACCCCCCGCAACCTCTTGCCCTCGCCGGACACCCGCCATGCACCCCCGGTTCACTGGGAGGACGACCGAGCGTAGTCAGGCTGCTTCGCCGGCCGCAAGGCATCCACGACGATCTTGGCCGACCTCTCCACGGAGGCGGTGGCCTGTTCCTTCTCGAGGGTCTGCACCACGCCTCCCGGGATGTTGAGCGCCGGTTCGAGATCCTGCGGCTTGCCGATGACCTTGAAACGATAGGGGGCAGTGATCTTGTTCCCGTCGACGCTCACTCCGTTGCCGGAATCGGACAGGTAGGTGCCCGCCACGACCCGCACGCCGTCCAACTGAATGGCTTCGGCCCCGGCCGCGCGCAGCTCCTGGACGGCATCGAGCAGCATGTTCGCCTTCACCATCCCCTTCGTGTCCTCGATGACCAACGTGATGCCCGGCCCCTGCGCGGCCACGGTGCCCGCCAGGATGCCGAGTTGCCGTTCCTTCTCGGCTGTCTGCCTGCGGGCCTCCTCGGCCTGGTCGGAGCTGTTCTCCAACTCGTCACGCTGCTTCTCGAGCCCTTGCTTCTCATCCTCAAGACGCTCCGTGCGGTCGTCGAGTTCATCGAGGATACGGACAAGATCTTCCTGGCGAGCGCCGCGCAGGGCACTGTCGCCCTCACTGTTCGAGGCGACCTGGACGGCCAGGCCGAAACCCAGGCCGAACAGCAACAGGGCGACGATGAGTTGAGCCCGGGTGATCCGTGGCGGCCACAGCCCCTTCACCAGCCGCTGCCGTCCTGTCAGGCCGGATCCGGGCGGCTCCGGCGGTGTCTCCCGGTCCTCGACCGCCGACGCGGGCGCCGGCGCGGGTACGGGCACCTCGTCGGGCAGCTCCTTGCGGAGGCTGCCACCGGCCGCCGGGTGCGGACCGGCCGTCGGCCCGGGCGCCGTCCTGTCGTGCTCGTGATCGCTCATCGGCCTCACGCCCGGAACACGTGCCGGCGGATCGCCGCGGCGTTGGAGAAGATCCGGATGCCGAGGACGACCACGACCCCGGTGGACAGCTGGGCTCCCACGCCCAACTTGTCGCCGAGGAAGACGATCAGCGCGGCCACCACCACGTTCGACAGGAACGACACCACGAAGACCTTGTCGTCGAAGATGCCGTCGAGCATGGCCCGCAGCCCGCCGAAGACGGCGTCGAGCGCCGCCACGACGGCGATCGGCAGGTAAGGCTCGACGACCGCCGGAACCTCGGGCCGGACCAGCAGGCCGGCCACGACTCCCACGACGAGGCCCAGTACGGCGATCACGATGTGCCCTTCTCAGTTACAGATGTCGTCTCGGTTATCGGTTGTGCGGTTCGCACGATCACACTCGGCGCGGCGGGCAGCCGCAGGGCGTCCTCCACCGAAAGTTCGGTACGGATGTCGTAGCTCTCCTCCAGGGCCTGCAGATACAGCCCGTCCGCACTGTTCTGGAACCGGCTGCTCAGCTGTCGGCCGTCCCCCACCGCGAGCACCGTGTACGGCGGTACCAGCGGCCTGTTGTCGACCAGTATCGCGTCTCCCGCAGCCCTGATCGCGGACAGGGCGGTCAGCCGCTGCCCATTGATCGAGACGGCCTCGGCTCCGGACTCCCACAGCCCGTTGACCACGCGTTGCATGTCACGGTCGCGGACCCGCCCGGTGTCGGAGAACCCGGAGGTCGACCGCGCGTCGCCGTCCCCGCCGACGCTCGTGTCCTTGGCGTCGTCCACCACGAGCTTCACTCCGGGGCCGTGCACCGCGACGGCGCCCGCCAGGACGCCCACCAGCTCGGTACGGTCGCCCTCCCCGCTGTGTTTGAGCGCCTCACGCTGGCGCGCTCCCACATCGTCACGGAGTGCGTCGACGCCGTCCTTGAGTCTGTCCGCCGCCTCGGTCTCGCGGTCGATCCTGTCGATCAGTTCTTCGCGCTCCTTGGCGACGACGGGGGCCGCCACCCTGGTTTGCGCAGCCCCGACGGTCACGATCAGGGCGGCGAACACCAGACCGAGGGCGAGCCCCAGTTTCGCCCTGAGGGTCTTCGGCATGCCGCCGCTGCCGTCGGCCTGCTTTCGCGCGGCGGCCTCGGCGTATCCCTCGTCGAGGCTGTGGTCCATCACGTTGGTGAGCAACGACATGGACGCGTCCGGGCGCGGAGGCCGCTGGGGTGTGCTCCGAACGGGGGGTTGCTGCGGCATGCCGCACATCGTCGCACGCCGCGGCCACTACCTCCGAACGGCCCCTACCGGCGTGCCGGACAGGCCCCGTTGGGGAGACTTGTCCGGCACGCACGTGTACCGCTGGTTCCGCCTTCCGCCTTCCGCCTTCCGCCTATCGTCCCGCGCTGTCCACGACGGCTGCCCATTCGTCGAGCAGGGCCTGGGCCGAGGCGTCGTCGGGTCCCTCCGCCCACAGGTGGGTGACCGCCTCGGCCGGGTCGGGCAGCACCATCACCCATCGGCCGTCGGGCTCCACCACGCGTACACCGTCCGTGGTGTCCACGGAGCGTTCACCGGCCTCCTCGACGACCCGCCGCATCACCAGTCCCTTGACGGCCCACGGGGTCGCCAGATCGCGCTTGATCACGTGCGCGCGCGGGATCCGCGCGTCGATCTGGCTGAGGGTGAGCTGTGTCCTCGCCACCAGACCGATGAGCCGGACGAAGGCCGCGGTGCCGTCATAGACCCGGCTGAACTCCGGGACGATGAAACCGCCCTTGCCGTCACCGCCGAAGATCGTCCCCTCCTCCCCGCCCACGCGCGTCAGGTCGTCGGGCGAGGTGGTCGTCCACTCCACCTGCGTGCCGTGATAGGCCGCCACCTGCTCGGCGATCCTGGTGGTGGTCACGGGAAGCGCGACCCTGCCGCTGCGCCGCTCGGCCGCGATGAGATCGAGCAGGACCAGCAGCGCCCGGTCGTCCTCGATGATCCTCCCCTTCTCATCGACCAGGGACAGCCGCTCGCCGACGGGGTCGAACCTCACACCGAACGCGGCACCGGAGGACGCCACCATCTCTCCGAGCCGTACCAGCCCCGAGCGCCGCATATCGGCCGTCTCGGTCGGCCTGGACTCGTTCAGGCCGGGGTTGATGGTCAGCGAGTCGACACCGAGTTTGCCGAGCAGACTCGGCAGAACGAGCCCCGCGCTGCCGTTCGACGCGTCGACGACGACCTTCAGCCCGGATTCCGCGATTCCTGTGATGTCGACGTTCCGCAGCAGCGATCCGGTGTACGAGTCGAAGACGCTCGCCGGGAAGTGCAGATCCCCGATCTCTCCCGGGAACGCACGCCGGTACTCCTGTCGCGCGAACACCCGGTCCAGTTTACGTTGGCTGCCTTGTGAGAGGTCGGCACCCTGTCCGTCGAAGAACATGATGTCGACCGAGTCGGGCACGCCAGGTGTGGTACGGATCATGATGCCGCCCGCGCTGCCCCGCGCGGTCTGCTGCCGGGCCACGGGCAACGGCACGTTCTCCAGGTCCCGCACGTCGATGGCACTGGCCTGCAAGGCGGAGATGACCGCACGCTTCAGGGCACGGGCGCCACGGGAGTGGTCCCGGGCCGTGGTGACCGTCGCCCCCTTCTTCAGCGTCGTCGCGTAGGCGCCGGCCAGCCGCACGGCGAGTTCCGGAGTGATCTCGACGTTCAGGATTCCCGAGACCCCACGGGCTCCGAAGAGATGCGCCTGCCCCCTGGACTCCCAGATGACCGAGGTGTTGACGAAGGCGCCCGCCTCGATCGTCTTGAACGGGTATACCCGCACATTCCCTTGGACGATCGATTCCTCGCCGATCAGGCATTCGTCGCCGATGACGGCGCCGTCCTCGATCCGCGCCGCACGCATGACGTCGGTGTTCCTGCCGAGGACACAGCCCCGCAGGTTGCTGTGCGGGCCGACGTACACATTGTCGTGAACGACGGTCTTGTGCAGGAAAGCCCCGCTCTTCACGACGACGTTGGAGCCCACGACCGTGTGCTCACGGATCTCGGCGCCTGCCTCGACCTTGGCGTAGTCACCGATATAGAGCGGACCGCGCAAGACGGCATCAGGATGCACTTCGGCACCCTCGGCCACCCATACGCCCGGCGAGATCTCGAAACCGTCGATGTCGACGTCGACCTTGCCCTCCAGAACGTCGGCCTGCGCCTTCACGTAGCTCTCATGGGTGCCGACATCTTCCCAGTAGCCCTCGGCGATGAAACCGTAGACCGGTTTGCCTTCCTTCATCAGCTGCGGGAAGACATCACCGGACCAGTCGACGGGAACATCCGGCTCGACGTAGTCGAAGACCTCGGGCTCCATGACGTAGATTCCGGTGTTCACCGTGTCGGAGAAGACCTGTCCCCAGGTCGGCTTCTCCAGGAAACGCTCGACCTTGCCGTGCTCGTCCACGATGGTGATACCGAATTCCAGCGGATTGGGCACCCGGGTCAGACAGACCGTGACCAGCGCGCCCTTTTCCCTGTGGAAATTGATCAGCTCAGTGAGGTCGAAATCCGTCAGAGCATCGCCGGAGATGACAAGGAAGGTGTCGTCCTTCAACGCCTCCTCGGCGTTCTTGACGCTTCCCGCGGTACCGAGTGGCTTCTCCTCATTGGCATAGGTGAGCTCCATTCCGAGCTCTTCTCCGTCACCGAAATAGTTCTTGACCAGCGAAGCCAGGAACTGGACGGTCACAACGGTTTCGTTGAGCCCATGCTTTTTGAGCAACCGCAGAACGTGCTCCATGATCGGCTGATTGGCAACCGGCAGGAGCGGCTTGGGCATGCTTGAGGTCATGGGGCGAAGGCGTGTGCCTTCACCCCCGGCCATCACGACGGCCTTCATGTCGGAAGCGCCCTCCTCTAAGAGACGACGGTCTAGCCGACTTCACCCGCCAAAATTGTCCCGCACGTTTCGACTGCGGGCCACCGCGCCACTCTGCGCGTGCCAGTCAGCGAGCTCAGCCGGCCATGGCGTCCGCACGCACCAGGCGGCGGACCTGGACCACATAGAGGACTCCTGCCCACCAGTACAGCGTTGTACCCCATCCGGCGAACGCCCATCCGAAAACAGCGGCAAGTGACGAGATCCAACCGGTGCCGTCGCTGAGCAGGAGCAAGGGGAAGGCATACATCAGGTTGAAGGTGGCTGCCTTACCGAGGAAGTTCACCTGCGGCGGCGGATAGCCATACCTCCGGAGGACACCCACCATCACCAGCAGGACCAGCTCACGTGCCAGTAGTACGACCGTCAACCAGAGCGGAAGAATCTCGCGCCAGGTGAGTCCGAGCAGAGTCGACAGGATATAGAGCCGGTCGGCCGCGGGATCAAGAAGCCGGCCGAGGCTGCTGATCTGATTCCACCGTCGTGCGAGTTTGCCGTCCAGGTAGTCACTGACACCGCTCAGCGCGAGCACCAGAAGCGCCCAGCCGTCACTCTTCGGACCGCCGAACTCGGGCCTGAGGATCAACCATAGGAAGAGAGGGACGCCGAGAAGCCTCGCCATGCTGAGGATGTTCGGGATGGTGAGGACACGGTCCGTCTGGACGCGAGTCTCCTGGACCTCCACCCGGGGGCCTCCTGTGGGAAACGTACCAATGATGCTCACTGACCCTACCTCAACGCAAAAAAGCTCTGGCTCTTGGGCTGTGTGCCCAAGAGCCAGAGCTCTAAAAGAAGTTCGGCGGCGTCCTACTCTCCCACAGGGTCCCCCCTGCAGTACCATCGGCGCTCTGGGGCTTAGCTTCCGGGTTCGGAATGTAACCGGGCGTTT